>JBBSQT010000380.1:0-2297 GCA_038243775.1 Actinomycetales bacterium
ACGAGCGATGCGGGCAGGAAGCCGCGCAGGCCGATGTCGAGGATAAGACCACCCTTGACCACCTCGATGACGGTACCGGTAACGACGCCGTCTTCTTCCTTGACCTTCTCGATGTCGCCCCAGGCGCGCTCGTACTGTGCGCGCTTCTTGGAGAGAATCAGGCGGCCTTCTTTGTCTTCCTTCGTGAGGACCAGGGCTTCGACCTGATCGCCAACGGAGACAACGTCACCGGGATCAACGTCGTGCTTGATGGACAGCTCGCGGGAAGGGATGACACCTTCGGTCTTGTAACCGATGTCGAGCAGAACTTCGTCGCGGTCAACCTTGACAACTACACCTTCGACGAGGTCGCCGTCGTTGAAGTACTTGATGGTTGCGTCTACTGCGGCGAGAAATTCTTCAGCAGTACCAATGTCGTTAATGGCAACAACAGGGGTACTCGTCTTCTCGGGGGTGGTGATGGTCATGTAGTAGGGGCTCCGAGGTGGATAGTTGGATTCGTCGAACCCGGAGCCAAGCCGCAGAAAAGCGACTCAACCGTTGCCGGATCCGAAAATTATTATGGGTGCAGGGGTTCCTGCAAAATAGTTTTTGCATATTCTGTGCGGGCCGGGTCCCCACGGGGGCACCAGTTCACTCAGCACATGCCCGTTCAGTCTAGTAGTTCAGGAGTGGGAGCGCAAAAGCTCATCCGTCATTTTTCACAGGCTTGCCATAATGGTGCTTGTGAATGGTTCGACACTGCTGGTCCTGGGGCCAAGCGCATGGTTTTTGCTGGCGCTCATGCTGCTGCTGGCCGCGGCGGTGTGGCGTTTGGCACTGGGGCGGACACCTGTCCAGCTGGTGGTTGCCGGTGCCAGGGCGCTTGTGCAGCTGGCCGCCGTGGCACTGGTCATTGCGTGGCTGTCCAACCACGGTCCACTGGCCTTCGCCTTTGTGGCCCTCATGTTTGCGGTGGCGTGCTGGACGTCGGGGCACAGGGTGGCGCCAGCGGGCCGGTGGTGGATGGCGGCGGTTCCCATCGCAGCCGCCGTGGTTCCCATGGCGGTCCTCATGTTTGCCTTCGGCGTGCTGCCGTTCAACGCGCTGGCCATCATCGCGGTGCTGGGCCAGCAGATTGGCGGGGCCATGTCAGCGCTCACCCTGAGCGGACGGCGCATCCGTGACGAACTGCTGCTGCGGCACGGTGAGGTGGAGGCCGCCGTCGCCTTGGGTTTTCGGTGGCAAGCCGCCCGCCTGATGGTGGGCCGGCCGGTGGCGGGCGAGGCGGTCCTGCCCGCCGTGGACCAGACCCGGACAGCCGGTCTGGTCACGCTGCCCGGGGCCTTCGTGGGCATGATCCTTGGCGGCGCCGCACCCATTGACGCGGGCATCATCCAATTGCTCGTGCTGATTTCACTGCTGTTCGTGAATTCAACCGCGGCCGCGCTCACCTTGTGGCTCAGCTGCCGGGGGGCGTGGACAGGTGACCCGGCCTGAATACCCGGCCAAAGTCCCCCGACCAAAGTACCCAGGCCGAAATTTCCGGCGTGGCGGCCGGTCGGCGTGGCAGTGGGTCGGTTTGGCAGCCGGTCGGTTCAGAAGCCGGTCGGTTCAGAAGCCGGTCATGCAATGCGGGGATTCCTTCGCCGCGAACATGGCGTCGAAGGCTTCCAGTGCCCCGGTTTCCTCTTCCCGGACCCGTCCGGCTGCGTGCAGGGTCCTGGCGCTGACTGATCCCAGGTACAGGCTGGAGAGTTCGCTCACGCCCATGCTGAGGGCAAAGGGCACGGAACCGTCTTCGGCGCACCGGGTGACGGTGGCCTTCCCGTGCACCACCGTGATGCGGAAGATTCCGGAGGCGTGCCCCAGCGGGTCCCCGACGTGGATGGTGAGAGTGCCATCGGATGAGTAGTCACGCGCCGCCAGTGCCGCGGGAGCGTCGAGGATGCGCAGCCACAGGTGGTCTTCCGTGGCCGTGCGTCGGTAACGGCGCTTGGCGGCCATGGCCCACTCCAGCGGGTCCACGAGCGGCGCCATGTCCCACGTGATGGTCTCGATCAGGTCCAGGGAGCCGAGGTAATTCCACAGCGCCAGGTAAGCCCCGTCCGTGGCTGCCAGCAGGTCAACAATTTCCACTGTCGACCGGGACTTGTCCGCGGCCGGCTTGTATGTCACATAGCCGTCCACGGCACCGCGCTGGTCATAGTGCAGCGCCGCACGAATGTTTTTTACCGGTTCCATGTCTCTGTAATCGCCCTGCCCGGAGGCGCTGAGCCGGTACATCTCCTGCCGGCCGATGGATCCGGTGCGGGTGG
>JBBSQT010000381.1:0-2280 GCA_038243775.1 Actinomycetales bacterium
ATGGCCGCGGGAGTCACCAGGGAACAAGTCGTGGTGGTGGTTTCAGCCAGGCAGGTTCAGGTGAACGTCAGGCCCACATCCGGAATTCGACTGTCGGAGGCAAATATCAAGGCGGCCGTCGAATCGGAGCTCGCAACCATGAATTTGCACCCGCATCCGACGGTCAGTGTGAAATTGGCTGACAGCGGGGTGATCGGCGTATGAACGGCACACCCCGATGGTTCAACCGGACGGTCCTGACCCTGTTGGGCTTTCTTGTGCTCCTTGCCGGGGCGGGACTGGTGGTCCTGGCCACGGTTCCGTCAGCGGCCCGGTGGTGGCAGAATTATGCAGGCGCGCAGGTGGGCTGGCTCCGGGCGTACGAGGATCGCACCCGGCTCATCGTCACCTCGCAAAGCTGGATTTGGTTCGCCGCCGCAGCCTTCTTCCTGGTGGTCATCATTGTCATGATCGGCTGGATCGCCAACCAGGGCAAGGGTCGCGCCGACACTTTGCTGGCCTTTCCGGGAAACGCGGACGACGACGGTGCTGCCGGCGCGGTGAAGCTCAATTGCGCTGTGGCCGAGCAGGCACTGAAAAGTGCCTTGCTGGAGCGTACGGATTTACTCAGCGTCTCTGTGTCGAGTTATGACTTTGCCGGCCAGACGGCAGTCAAGGTGCGGATATTGCCGAGACAGGGGGTCGCCCCCCATAATGTGGCGGCAGACATCACTGAATTGGTGGAGGCGCTGGATGAATTGCTGGGAGTTGAAGTTCCGGTTCTGTTGAGCATCGGCGCGGCGGCGAGGTCACGCTTCACCAAAGCCGACAGGGTCCGCTAGTCTCAATTTTGGCCCAACCCTTGGGCATCTTGTGCCGGGGGCAGCAAATATCTCATCAAGGAGTGGATCATGACTGAAAGCAACGCAGGAAGTAAGGCAAAGAACGCCGCCCACAATGCCGTCAACGCTGGCGCCGAGGCAGCGGAGAAGGCCAAGGATTTTGCGTCGGACGCGGCCGGGAATGTGAAGGAGTTTGCGGCTGATGCCGTTGAGAATGTCCGCGACTTTGCCGGCGACGCCGCGGAAAAGGCGAAGGACGTGGCCGGGGACGTGAGCGAAAACCTCAAGGGTTTCACCGGGGACGCCGTGGGGAACGTCAAGGGCTTCACCGAGGATGCCGTGGGGAACGTCAAGGGCCTTGGCACCAAAATTGCCGGATTCTTGAAGCGTGAGAAGTAGCTAAACAGCTTTTTGGGCTGGTGCCACGGTGAGGCCCGGGCCAAGGCGGCGGCTGCAGGTTCAGACCGCCGCCCTGCCCAATCTGCGGGCTGGCTCGATGCCATAATGTCCCGGTTAGTTGCTCACCCAGACCGCACTGTTGGGCGCCAACAGGTCGTTGACCACGGCATCCGCCGAACTGGCCAGAACCACGGCGGTTCCGGCAGGAAGGGCAACAGGGGTTTCGCCGACGTTGGCAACGACGGTTACCGGCCCGTTGCCGTAAGCCACAACGCCGCCCTGCGGATCATGCATGGAGGCCCAGCTGTGTGACCCCGTGCCCAGCCCATGGCTCTTCCGCAGGGCCAGGGCGAGTCGGTAAAGCTCAAGGGTGGACTGGGCAACCCCAACTTCCTGGTCAGCCGCGTAACGGGCAAACGACTCGGGTTGCGGCAGCCACGGCTCCGGCACGTCATCCCCGGGCACCGCACCGGAACTGAAACCGAGTCCGGGCTGCCCGGCCCGCCATGGCAGGGGGACCCGGCAGCCATCCCGGCCACGCTCGGCCCCGTTGGTTCGGAAGAAGGCCGGATCCTGGCGCACGGCTGCCGGAAGGGCAGTGTGTTCGGGCAGCCCCAGCTCCTCGCCTTGGTAAATGTAGGCAGACCCCGGCAGTGCCATCATCAGCAGAGTTGCCGCTCGTGCCCGGGCCAGACCCAGGGCCTCGTCAGGCTGTTCGTCTTCGGCACTGATCCCCTTGGGAAAGGTGGTGGGGTCGCCCAGACCAAATCTTGAGGGGTGCCGGACAGTGTCATGGTTGGAGAGCACCCAGGTTGGCGGCGCACCAACAGCTGCATTGGCGGCCAGGGAATTCTCGACGGCGGAGGTGATGCGTCCGGCGTCCCAGCCCGCCAGCAGGAACTCAAAATTGAAGGCCTGCTGCATCTCGTCGGACCGCACATACATCGCCAGGCGGTCCGGCTGCTCAACCCACGCCTCGGCAACCAGCATCCGGTCGCCGTCGTACTCCTTCAACAGCCGGTTCCAGCTCCGATAGATCTCATGCACACCGTCCTGGTCG
>JBBSQT010000382.1:0-2280 GCA_038243775.1 Actinomycetales bacterium
AAGGCCACCTTTGTGCCGGCCGCGGCCACGGCCGCAACCCCTGCCCCAGTTGTTGATTCCTCGCTCATGGTCCCGCTCCTTCACATCAATGAAAAACTTCGCCGAACAAAAAATGCTGCAAAAACCGTCAAACCCCATTCAAGCTTTGGTTGAACCGGGTTCAGACCCGGTCCATAGTCAGGTCCGGCCCACGCCGTTCCAACGCCGCTCCAACACCGCGCCCGGCGGTTCTCACGCGGGGTCGTTGACGCTCTCCTTCTCCGGCGCCGCCAGGCACAGTTCCCGCGAGCCCAGGTCCGCAAAGGCAGCCGCCACCACGTCGTGGGAAACCTCGGCCAGCGTGGCCGGGGACCATTGCGGGTTCCTGTCCTTGTCCACCAGCTGCGCCCGGATGCCCTCGGCAAAGTCCGGCCATGCCAGGGCCCGCAGTGACACCCGCAATTCCTGGTTGAGGACTTCCTCCAACGAGCCCAGTGCCCGCGCCCGCCGCAGCGCCGCCAACGTCACGGTCACAGCCGTGGGCGACTTGGCCGCAATGGTCCGGGCCGCCGCCTGCGCCGCGGGATCGTCAATGCGGGACAGCCGCTCGAGGATGGTCCCGGCGTCGTCCGGGGCATAGCACTCATCGATCCACCAGCGGCCTTGGACAAGGGCTGACTGCGGCGGGACCTGGCCGTGGCGTGCGACGACGGCGCCTGCCTCCCGCCCGGCCAGCTCGGCCGCCAGCGTGGGCAGGACCGCGGAGTCCACGAAGTGGGTGGCCAGGCCCAGAAGAATCGCGTCGGCGCCGCTGACCATGCCGCCTGTCAGCGCGGCGTGCGTGCCCAGTTCGCCGGGTGCCCGGGAGAGCAGGTAGGTGCCGCCCACGTCCGGGACGAAGCCGATGCCCGTTTCCGGCATGCCGATTCGGGAGCGTTCGGTGACGATGCGGTGCGAGGCGTGCGCGGAAATTCCCACGCCCCCGCCCAGCACCACCCCGTCCATGAAGGCGACGACGGGTTTGGGATAGCGGCGGATCCGGGCGTTGAGGTGGTATTCGTCGCGCCAGAATTGTTCGCTGGAATCCCCGCCGGTCCGGGCATCGTGGTAGATCGAAACGATGTCGCCGCCGGCACACAACCCGCGCTCACCGGCGCCGGAAATGAGAACGGTGGAGACGGCGTCGTCCGTTTCCCACTCGTCCAGGGCTGCGGCCATGGTGAGGACCATGCCGTGGGTCAGCGCGTTGATGGCCCCGGGCCGGTTGAGCATCAGCTGCCCGAGGGCGCCGTTGCGCTGCACAAGAACTTCACTTTGTTCCATGTCTTTATCCTCCACTTCTTAGCGCTCCACGGCCAGACGGCCAATAATCAAGCGCATGATCTCGTTGCTGCCTTCAAGAATCTGGTGCACCCGCAGGTCGCGGACGAGCTTTTCCAGCCCGTACTCGCTGAGGTAGCCATAGCCGCCGTGCAGTTGCAGGGCCTGGTTGGCAACGGCGAATCCGGCGTCGGTGGCCACGAGCTTGGCCATGGCGCACAGCTTCACGGTGTCCGGCGCGCCGTCGTCCAGGGCGTGCGCGGCACGCATCAGCATGGTCCGGGAGATTTCCAGGTCCGTCTCCATTTGCGCAATTTGGAACAGCAGGTGCTGCTTGTCGATCAGCGGACCGCCGAACGCCTGCCGCTCCTTCAGGTAGGCGATGGACTTCTCCAGCGCCGCCCGGCCCCCGCCCACGGAGCAGGCGCCAATGTTCACCCGCCCGCCGTTGAGGCCCTTCATGGCGATGCCGAAACCGTCGCCCTCCTCGCCGAGCCTGTTGCCGACCGGGATGCGCACATTATCAAACACCACCTGGCGCGTGGGCTGGGCCCGCCAGCCCATCTTCTTTTCATTGGCACCGAAACTGAGCCCCTGCGCGTCGGCCGGAACCACGACGGCGGTGATCCCCTTGGAGCCCTTGTCCGCCGTGCGGACCATCACCAAATACCAGGCGGATGAGCCGGCTCCCGAAATGAACTGCTTGGTGCCGTTGATGACGTAGTCGTCGCCGTCGCGGACGGCCCGGGTGGTGAGGGCTGCGGCGTCGGAACCGACACCGGGTTCGGAGAGGCAGTAGCTGCTCAGCTCCGTCATGGCGGTGATGCCGGGGAGCCAGGCGGCGCGTTGGGTGTCGTTGCCGAAGGCGTCGATCATCCAGGCGACCATGTTGTGGATGGAGATGTAGGCGGCGATGGTGGGATCCACGGCGGAGAGCTCTTCGAAAATCAGCACGGCGTCGCTGCGGCTCAGCCCGGACCC
>JBBSQT010000383.1:0-2276 GCA_038243775.1 Actinomycetales bacterium
CCTGAAAGCCTTGACGTCTCCAACTACGTCAACGCCTGGACCGTCAGCGACTTCGCCACGGCAACGTTCAACTCTGCCATCACTACGGGCGTGTCATCGTTCTTGACTGTGGCCGTCGCTGCCCCTGCCGCGTACTACCTCAGCCGGGTGGAAAGCCGCCTGACCAACGGGCTGAGCCTGTACTTCATCCTGGGCCTGGGCATCCCGGCGCAGGTCATCCTGATCCCGCTGTTCGTCATGCTCAACAAGGTGTACCTGACCGACAGCCTGATCGGGCTGAACCTGGTCTACATCGCCAGTTCCATGCCGTTCACCGTGTTCTTGCTGACGGCGTTCTTCCGCAGCCTGCCCCTGGAGATGGAGGAGGCAGCCGCGCTCGACGGCGCCACCGCCCTGCGCACCTTCCTCCAGATCACCCTTCCGCTGGCCAAGGGCGGCATCCTGACAGCGTTTGTCCTGCAGGTCGTGGCGCACTGGAATGAAACGCTGCTGGCGCTGACACTGATCCAGTCCACCGAAAAATACACCCTGCCCGTTGCCCTGATTTCCTTCGTGCAGCAGCAGACGTATTCCGGCGCCGACTGGGGCGGACTCTTCGCCGGACTGTGCATCGTGGTCCTGCCCATGCTCCTCATTTACGTGTGGCTGGGCCGCCGCCTGACCGAGGGACTGACCCTGGGGATGGGCAAATAGTGCCCGCCCCCAACCTGCTCTTCGTTGTCGCCGACCAGTTCCGGGCCATGTGCCTGGAGCCGGGCGGCGACCCTGTTTCCACCCCCTTTCTGGATGCCCTCGCGCACGACGGCGTATCCCTGGCCCACGCCGTCAGCAGCTACCCCGTGTGCAGCCCGCACCGGGCCATGATGATGAGCGGGCAGTACCCGGAAACCAATGGCGTGACCCACAATGTGAACTCCGAGACAGCCGCCTGGGGTGTGGGCCTGCGTCCGGATGCCCCGTCGTGGGCCGCCGTGCTGCGCGACGGCGGATACACCACCGGATACATCGGCAAGTGGCACCTCGAGGCACCCGTGCCCGAGGACGCCATCCATGGCACGGGCCCGTTGGCGGACGGGCGCTATTGGGACGCATACTCGCCACCTGACCGCCGCCACGGCTTCGACTTTTGGTATTCCTATGGCTGCTCCGATGAGCACCTCACCCCGCATTATTGGACCTCCGACGCCGGCCGGCACCAGCGGGTTGACGTCTCCGGGTGGTCGGCAGCCCACGAGACGGACGTTGCCATTGAATTCCTCCAACAGGCTGCTGCTTCCGGTTCTGCACCCTTTGCCCTGGCCGTGTCATGGAACCCGCCGCACCAGCCCTTTGACCAGCTCCCGGCGGACCACGATCGCAGCTACGGCGCCCTGTCCCCCAGCGAATTGCTGACCCGGCCCAATGTGGACTTGGCGTCTGCACCGGGGCGGGAAGCCGCCGCCATTGCGCCCCTCTACTACGCAGCCGTCTCCTCGATCGACGCCCAGATGGGCCGTCTCATGGCGGCCCTGGAGGAACTTGAACTGGTCAACGACACGCTCGTCATTTTCACCTCGGACCACGGCCAGCAAATGGGCAGCCAGGACTTGTTGTACAAGAACGTGCCGTTTGAGGAATCCATGCGGATCCCGTTTGTCCTGCGCTGGCCCGGACACCTTTCACCCGGCGCCGCGTCGAGGGTTGGCCTGTCCAGCGTTGACATCGCACCCACACTGCTGGGGCTTCTGGGCTTGGGCTCAAACGTTCCTGAAACCATGCACGGAACGGATGTTTCACCCGCACTGCTCAGCAACTGTGCAAGCCTGCCAGCCGGGGGTGCCGGCACTGCGACGGCCGGTGCGGCTGGGACGCCGGGCACGCCGTCGTCCTTGTATTTCTATTACGCACGCGACGAGGATGACGTGGACATCCGCGGCCTGCGCACCGCCACCAGCAAGTTCATTGCCCGCTACAACTCGGCCACAGGCCTGAGGACCCAGCTGTTCGACTTGGTCAAGGACCCCTTCGAAATGGAGAACATCAACGATCCCGCTGCAGTGCGGCACGGTGCCCGGGCACTGAGGGCGGCGTTGGCAGCGGCCAGGCAGACATGGCCCGGCGGGGCAGCGCTGGCCCATGCCGAGGCGGGAGTGCCACAGTGAACATCCTGCTCATCATGGCCGACCAATTCGCCGCCCATGCCCTGGAACGCCGCCGTGGCACCGACGCGCATTTCGCCACGCCAAACCTTGACCGTTTGGCGTCCGTGTCCACGGTGTTCACACAGGCCTACACGC
>JBBSQT010000384.1:0-2259 GCA_038243775.1 Actinomycetales bacterium
CCGCCGGGCAAGTACGTCACGGGAGGGAAAACGGCAGAGTACCTGGCCACGGGCCTGCCCATCGTTTCAATCCACGCATCAGACAGCGCTGCCTCCACCATCCTCAAGGACTATCCTCTGTGGTTTGAAGCCAAGGACCTTTCTGCCCAAAGCATTGCGGCCGCCCTGCGCGACTGTGCCGCCGAGCTGGCAGACCCGGATCCGCAGCGGTGGGCTGCCGCCTGGGAGTATGGACAGTCATTTGAACGCGTCGCCACATTGCGCCCGGCCATTGACGAGCTTCGCGCACTGGTTGCCGGTGAGTCCGCAGTGGGACCGAATGAGAACGAGGGGAGCAGCGCGTGAGCAAAAAAATTCAGTTGGCTATCCTGGTGGCCAACAAGGAGCGGGCGGACCTGGCCATCGACGATCTATGGCGGACTGCCAGATCGGCTGTGCCTCCGGAGGTGCAGCTGAGCGGCATGGCCGTGCATGTAGCCATGCCGGCAGGAACCGTGCGGTCCGGCGATGCGTTTCTGGACCTGGAGTTGCTCGCACTTCCGGACGAGGGGCCGCTGCTCCGGCTTGTGGGGCAGCTGGCAGCCAGGGGCGGAGCACCAGGCGTGCTCGGGCGCCTGATTCAGCACAACCTGCTCTCCCACCGGGTCGCGCGTGCCCTGGCGAAGAACAAGAAGTTGACCGAGGACTTTTGTGCAGCTGACATGGTTGTCTCCGCCGACCCGTTGGCTGATTGGGCGCTCTGGTCCCTTCGCAGGAAGACCTCCGCGCCGCTGATCCACGGGCCCTTTGCCATGGCCAACGCTCTCACTGAGATGGCCCGGAAGTGAGCGGCAGGCGCCGGATCGAAGGCCCGGCTGGGGCAGGCTTGTATGGGATACTGTCCTAGTGAGTCGAACTTGGATAGTCATCCCCATGTACAACGAAGCGTCGGTCGTCGGCACCGTTATTGAGGGGCTGCGGGAAGTGTTTCCCTTTGTGGTGTGCGTCGACGACGGCAGCACCGACGGCTCCCAACAAGCAGCACGCGAGGCGGGCGCCGTCGTAGTTCAACATCCGGTGAACCTGGGCCAGGGTGCGTCCCTGCAAACGGGTATCGAGTACGCCTTGGGCGACCCTGAACTGGACTGCATTGTCACGTTCGACGCCGACGGGCAGCACCGCGTGGTGGATGCCCAGGCCATGGCTGAACGCATCACCTCCGGCGAGGCCGAAATTGTCCTGGGCTCCCGTTTTCTGGACAAGCGCACCAAGATGTCCTTCGCCAAACGGACGGTGCTGCGCACGGCCGCGGTTCAGTCGCGGATGGCCACCGGCATGGCCCTGACCGATGCCCACAACGGCCTTCGCGCACTCAGCCCCAAGGTGGCACGGAGCATCCACCTGACGCAGAACCGGATGGCGCACGCCTCGGAGCTCATCCACCAGATTTCTGAACTGAAACCGCGCTGGGTGGAGCACCCCGTGGAAATCATTTACACAGATTATTCAAAGGCAAAGGGCCAGTCATTGCTGAATTCCGTCAACATTCTTGCAGATCTGCTGTTCCGGTAAATCCATGCAAATAATTGTTCAAATAGCACTGGTGCTGTCTGTCATTGTTGTGTCCCTGACCCTGATGCGCGGCGGTTCCAACGCACGCCACCTTGCCATCCGCCGCCTCATGTTGATTGTGTTCGCCCTGATCGCAGTCTCGTCCATTTTTTTCCCGCAGCTGCTCAGCCATGTGGCCCGCTTCTTCGGCATTGGCCGCGGCACGGACCTGGTCCTGTATGGTCTGGTGGTCAGCTTTCTCGTCTTTATGGCAACCACCTATCAGCGGTTCCGGCAGATGGAAACGACGATGACCAAGTTGTCCCGTCGGTTGGCACTGGATGAAGTGAACAGGACGTTTTCGCCGGGGGCGGTCGCCGCGCAAATTTCGGTGCCCGGCCTGAACAGACTTGGCGGTACCGAGGGCCTTGGCGCGGACAGCCCCGAGAGCGGTGGCGGGGGCAGCGTCGAACCGGGCCGTGCTGAACCGGGCAGCGTCGAATCGGGCTCTGAGGAACACACCCCGGGATGAGTCGCGTGCAGGGGACACCTGAGACTGCTGAGACCCGTGTGGCTGCGGGTAGTGCGGCCCGGCCCCGCAACCACGGCCTGGATATTTTACGCATCGTAAGTATCTGCGGTGTCGTGGCGATTCACGTGTTTGGTCTGCGGGTGGGTGCTGCACCGAAGGAGGGCCAGGGCTGGTGGACTGCGGTCTTTATTGACATC
>JBBSQT010000385.1:0-2258 GCA_038243775.1 Actinomycetales bacterium
GGAGGTGAGGTGCGCGGAAGGTGAGGTGCGGCACCTTGGGGATGCTCGGCGTCGGACGGCTGTTAGACTGGATTTACTTAATGTGCGTCTCGCGCATTCTGCGTCGATGAACGCATGCATCTTGTCCCGCACGAATTTTGCTTTGAAGCACTCGCGGTTGACTGGCTCTGGCATTGAATCGGCGAACCCGTGGTCAAAACTGATCGCGGGACGTTGAACCGCCTTAAGAAAGATCTTCTCTTTACATGACAACTTTTGCTGCCCTTGGTGCGCCCAAGGAAATTGTTGCTTCGCTCGCCGCCCAGGGCATTGAGCAAGCATTCCCCATTCAGGTCAAGACCCTGCCGGACACCCTGGCAGGACGCGACGTGCTGGGTCGCGGCCGCACCGGCTCCGGCAAGACCATTGCCTTCGCCATCCCGCTCGTGGCCCGCCTGGCCGAGCGCGAAGCGCCCTACTTCCGCAAACCCGGCCGTCCCATGGGCCTGGTCCTGGCGCCGACCCGTGAGCTGGCCACCCAGCTGAACAACACCATTGAACCCCTCGCCAAGGCCATGGGTTTGAACACCACCGTCATCTACGGCGGCGTCTCACAGGCCCGCCAGGAAAAGGCGCTGCGCGCCGGCGTCGACATTGTCATCGCCTGCCCCGGTCGTCTCGAAGACTTGATGAAGCAGCGCATTGTGTCGCTGGAAAGCGTTGAGATCACCGTTCTGGACGAGGCCGACCACATGGCCGACCTCGGCTTCCTGCCTGTCGTCAAGCGCCTGCTCGACACCACCCCCACGCAGGGCCAGCGCATGCTGTTCTCCGCAACCCTGGACAACGGTGTGGACAAGATTGTCCAGCGCTACCTCTCCAACCAGCTCACCCACTCGGTGGACGAGCCCAAGGCCGCCGTCTCCACCATGGAACACCACGTGCTGGTGGTCAATGACCAGACAGTGAAGAAGCAGGTCCTCACCGAGCTGGCCTCCGGCGCCGGGCGCCGCATCCTGTTCATGCGCACCAAGCACCATGCCCGCAAGCTGGCCAAGACCCTGTCCGACGCCGGCATTCCCGCCGTCGATCTGCACGGCAACCTGTCCCAGAACGCCCGCGACCGGAACCTGGCCGAGTTTGCCACCGGCGACGTCCGCGTCCTGGTGGCCACCGACGTTGCCGCCCGCGGCGTGCACGTGGACGACATTGAACTGGTCATCCACGTCGACCCGCCCACGGAGCACAAGGCCTACCTGCACCGTTCCGGCCGTACGGCACGTGCCGGATCCGACGGCGTCGTTGTCACCTTGACGCTTCCCGAGCAGCAGAGCGACGTCAAGAAGCTCATGCGCGCCGCCGGCGTTGACGTAAACTTCGAGCGCGTCACCACCAGCTCACCCGTCATCGCCACCCTCGTGGGCGAGGTCGCCGACAAGATTGATCCGCGCACCCGAGCCGCACTGCTCGAGGCCAAGCGCCCGGCCCTGGGCGGCGGCACCTCCACCGGTGCAAACGCCCAGCGCAAGCGCGCCCGCACAGGTGCTGCCCCCACGGCTGGTGGCCGTGGCGGCCGCGCCGGACGTGGACGGGTTTCCGCCGACGCTCCTGCCGCAGGCAACCGCTCCGAGCGCCGCGAAGGCGTCCAGCCGGGGTCACGTCCGGCCGGTTCAGGCCGCCCCGCACGCTCCGGCGAGGGCCGTCCGGCACGCTCCGGCGAGGGCCGTCCGGCGCGCTCCGGCGAGGGCCGTCCGGCGCGCGACGGCGACGTGGCACGCGGACGCCGCGCACCCCAGGGCGGTTCCCGCGAAGGCGCCCGCGAAGGTGCCCGCGAAGGCGCCGGTGCACGTGGCGGCGCCAGTGTGGCCTGGTCCTCCAACACCGGCGGCACCTCCGGGGGCAGCTACAACGCCAATGGCGGCGGCGGCCAGTCCCGCCCGGCCCGCTCCGGCGGAGCCCGCCGTGCCTCGGCACCTGCCTCCAACCAGCGCCGCGGCCGCTAATCCCGACGCCTCTTAGAGGTTTCCACCGCTTAAAGTACGACGCCGGCACCCGCCTTGGGTGCCGGCGTCGTACTTTAAGCGGGTGTCGGGAACCGTCAGCTTGCCGGGTCGACGCTCAGCACTGCAAGGAAGCCTCGGCCGGAAATCTCCGGGGCGTCCTCGGAGCCAACCACGGTGTCGAACTTGCCCAGCGCCTCGGCGGCGGAGGCGGCAGAGGAGGCTCCGGCGTCGGGGGTGGAATCTGGAGCGGCAGGGGAAGCAGCTGGGGCTGGGGAC
>JBBSQT010000386.1:0-2253 GCA_038243775.1 Actinomycetales bacterium
CCAGGGCCGGAACTCCGGCGAAGCCCATGATCATCCCGGCGGACAGGAGCGTGACAGCGCCTGCGCGGGCAGCAAATCCCTTCAAATGATGTGTGAACATGCCCTGAAACTACTCCCAATTCCCTGTCAGGACTATACTTTTTCCCAACACTGGGGAACATTCCTGCGCACACACGGAGGGTGGAAAAACACCGTAAAAAAGTCCCCCCCGCTGCAACAGTTTTTGCGTTGCAGCGGGGGCACTTTCATGTCGTTGCGCCGCGGTTAGACGTCGGCGTCCCGGGCCTTGAGCGCACGCACCACGGTGTCGCGGCTTTCCACGAGCAGGCGGCGCAGTGCCGGTGCGTCGGTGCCCAGCTCGGCCAGGAACGCATCCGTGGCATCGATCGTTGCCTGCGACACCAGCTTGACCGGGTACAGGCCGGTGATGATGGTCGACGCCGTCTCATACGACTTGCTCTCCCAAACCTTCCTGAGGGCGCCAAAGTACTTCTCCACATACGGTTGCAGCAGGGCGGTGTCCCACACTTTCGTGAAGCCCTCAATGGCCGCGCGCTGGACGGCGTTGGCGCCCTCGCCACGAACGACGACGGACTCCCACGTCCCAGCCTTGCCCTCAGCCGTGGGGATGGCTGCGTGGGCGGTGGCTGCCGCGAGTTGGCCGTTTTGGGTGTTGTCCAGGGCGAGGGCCGCGTCAATGGTTGCTGCATCGGCGCGGCCGCCGGCGGCGAGGGAGATCAGGAACTCCCAACGCATGTCGGTGTCCATGGCCAGCTCCTCCAGCGTGGTTCCACCATCCAGCAGCGACTGCACCAGGGACAGCTGGGCGGGGGACTGGGCGTGGGCTGCGAAGGCCTTCACAAACTGCAGCTGCGCATCCGACCCTGCCGCGGCACCCCGGGCCAGCTCCCACAGGGAGTCGGCGGCGGCCACCGCCGTGGCGTGCTGGTGTTCGGGGGCGACGTAGAAGGTCAGTGCGGTGGCGAGCTGTCGCAGCAGCACCATGATGACTGTCGAGTCGCTTTCGTAGCCAACGGTTGCCAGCACAAAGTCCACGTAGTCGCGGGCAGGGGTTTCGCCGTCGCGGGCGGCGTCCCAGACGGAGGCTGAGACGAGAGTGCGCGGCAGCGAGTCCCGGAAGTCCTTCAGGTGGGCGTTGGCCGTGGCCAGGGACTGTGCATCGAGGCGGATCTTGGCGTACGCCAGGTCGTCGTCATTGAGCAGGACCAGGGCCGGGCGCTTCAGGCCCGCCAGTTCCGGCACGTCGGTGGAGGCACCGTCAACGTCGAGTTCCACCCGGTGCGTGCGGACCAGCTTTCCGGCATCCGGCCCGGAGCCGGCGAGATCGTAGAAGCCCACGGCCGCTCGGTGCGGGCGCAGCGTGGGGTGCTCAGCCACGGCGGACTGGAGGATCGCGAACGAGGTGATCACGCCGTCGTCGCTCACTTCAAGGGAAGGTTTGAAGGTGTTCACCCCGGCCGTCTCAAGCCACTTTTCCGTCCAGGCGGACAGGTCGCGGCCGCTGGCGGCCTCCAGATCCACCATGAGGTCCGGCAGTTCGGTGTTGCCCCAGGCGTGCTTGGCGAAGTACGCACGCACGCCGGCCATGAATTCCTCCTGGCCCACCCAGGCCACCAGCTGGCGCAAAACCGAGGCTCCCTTGGCGTACGTGATGCCGTCAAAGTTGACCAGCACGTCCTCAAGGTCGTTGATCTCGGCCTTGATGGGGTGGGTGGAGGGCAGCTGGTCCTGGCGGTAGGCCCAGGATTTCTCCAGCGAGGAGAACGTGGTCCAGGAATCCACGTACTTCGTGTTTTCGGCGGCGGCCAGGGTGGACATGAACTCGGCGAACGACTCGTTCAGCCACAGGTCGTTCCACCAGCGCATGGTCACCAGGTCGCCGAACCACATGTGGGCGAGCTCGTGCAAGATGGTGATGGCGCGGCGTTCCACCATGGCGTCGGTGACCTTGGAACGGAATACGTAACTTTCCAGGAACGTCACGGCACCGGCATTCTCCATGGCACCGGCGTTGAACTCGGGCACAAAGAGCTGGTCGTACTTGGGGAACGGGTAGGGCACGCCGAACTGCTTCTCGAAGAACTCGAAGCCCTGGCGGGTCAGTTCAAACACGTTCTCCGCGTCGAGGTGCTCCATGAGCGACTTCCTGGCAAACACGCCCAAGGGCACACTGCGCCCGTCGGAGCTGGTCAGTTCGCTGCGCACACACTCATACGGCCCTGCGATAAGTGC
>JBBSQT010000387.1:0-2242 GCA_038243775.1 Actinomycetales bacterium
AGATCTTGGTGCGGTGACGGCCCATGCCAGCCAGGTCCAGGGCGTGTGGATGAACCCCCGCTTCCGCGGCCTGGGACTGAGTGCCGGATACATGGCCGGTGTGGTCACTCTGGCCCGGGCCCATGCGCCCGTCACCAGCCTCTATGTCAACGATTACAACACCCGGGCCAGGGCGCTCTATGCCCACGTGGGTTTTGAACAGGTCGGCACCTTCGCCACGGTGCTTTTTTAGCTAAAGGCGCCGGTGGAGCTAAAGGTGCCGGTGCAATGACAAAATTGCTCATTTCCCACCCGAGCGGAGCGTGCCTACTGTCATGGTCGCTGGCCAGGGCGCCGCCACCGCGGGAAGCTACCCCGGGCAGGGCATCTGGCCGGCGGCTTGTGCACCTTGAAGCGCCCGGCGGAGAAAGCTGGTCGGGTGACCGGATGCGAAGACGAGGGCCACCATGGTGGGCTACGCTTGTGCAACTTGTTGCGCAAAGGAGTGCATGAATGAATGCTGGCCAGTTTCCCCACCTGTTCGCCCCCTTGGACCTTGGATTCACCACACTGCCCAACCGGGTGCTGATGGGTTCCATGCATGTGGGGCTCGAAGAGCTTCCCGGCGGCTTTGAACGCTTGGCTGCGTTCTATGCCGAGCGCGCCAGGGGAGGGGTGGCCCTCATGGTGACCGGAGGGATCTCGCCCAACGAGGCGGGCCGGCCCACGAAGGACGGGGCGAAACTCAGCACCGCAGCGGAAGCCCGGCAGCACAGGGTCGTCACCGATGCCGTCCATGCCGAGGGCGGCAGGATCGCCTTGCAGCTGCTGCACTTTGGCCGCTATGCCGCGCACCAAAACCTTGTGGCACCCAGCGCCGTGCAGGCACCCATCAGCCCGCTCACCCCGCACCCGCTCAGCGGCGAAGAAATTGAGCAGACCATTGAGGACTTCGCCCACGCAGCCGAGCTGGCCCAGTCGGCCGGATATGACGGCGTGGAAATCATGGGTTCCGAGGGCTACCTGATCAACGAATTCATTGCGAAGAGAACCAACCACCGCACCGACGAGTGGGGCGGCTCCTACGCGAACCGGATGAAGTTTCCCGTGGACATTGTCCGCCGGACCCGCGAACGCGTGGGCGAAAGCTTCATCATCATTTACCGGCTCTCCATGCTCGACCTCGTGGAAGGCGGCTCAACCCTGGATGAGGTCATTACGCTGGCACAGGCGGTTGAAAGGGCAGGCGCCACCATCATCAACACCGGAATCGGCTGGCATGAGGCACGCATTCCCACCATCGCCACCTCCGTCCCGCGCGCCGGATACGCCTGGGCCACGAACAAGGTCATGGGAAGCGTGAGCATTCCGCTGGTCGCCACGAACCGCATCAACACCCCCGACGTGGCTGAGCAGCTCCTCGCCGGCGGCACCGCCAACATGGTCTCCATGGCACGGCCCTTCCTGGCCGACGCGTTCTTCCTGCGCAAGGCGCAGGAAGGCCGCAGCGAGGAAATCAACAGCTGCATTGCCTGCAACCAGGCCTGCCTGGACCACACCTTTGTCGGCAGGACCACCTCCTGCCTGGTCAACCCCCGCGCCTGCCATGAGACGGAAATCCTCATCGCCCCCGCAACGGCGCCGAAGAGGATCGCCGTGGTGGGGGCGGGACCGGCAGGCCTGGCCTTCGCCGTGACGGCTGCCGAACGCGGCCATCGCGTCAGCCTCCTGGAGGCCGCCGGTGAGATCGGCGGACAGTTCAACATTGCCAAGCAAATCCCCGGCAAGGAGGAATTCAACGAAACCATCAGGTACTTTGAACGCCAAATCCGGCTGCGCGGCATCGAGCTGCGCCTGAACACCCACGCCACCGCCCAGGACCTCCTGGCCGAAAACTTTGACGAGGTTGTCCTGGCGACAGGCGTCACCCCGCGCTTTCCCGAGCTCGACGGCGTCGACCATCCCAGCGTCCTGACCTACCTTGACGTGCTGCGGGACAAGCGGGAGGTGGGCACCAATGTGGCGATCCTCGGTGCCGGCGGCATCGGCTTTGACGTGGCCGAATATATTACGGCCCACGGCACCAGCGCCACCCTCGTCCCGGAAAAGTTCTACCGCGCATGGGGCATCGACTTGGACTACAGCAACCCCGGCGGCATCACCACGGCCGCCCCGGAGCGGCCCCACCGCCGCGTGGGCCTGTTCCAGCGCAAGGAGACCAAGGTCGGCGCCGGCCTGGGCAAAACGACCGGCTGGATCCACC
>JBBSQT010000388.1:0-2217 GCA_038243775.1 Actinomycetales bacterium
ATGTCACACCTCAACGGAGGGGCGGAGCCAGCGGTATTCGAGTTCCGGCCGGCCGGGGGAGCCGTGCCGGGGCGCCTTCGCGGCCGAGCCGGTTTCCACCAAGTGGTCAAGGTAGCGCCGGGCCGTCACTCGGGACATGGCAAGGCCCGCGGCAGCTTCGGTGGCGGATGCCGCAGCGCTCTGGCCCCGCAGCCAGTGGGCTACGGCTGTCAGGGTTTCCTGCAGCATGCCCTTGGGCAGTTGCAGTTTCCCGCTGGGCCGCAGCACGGACAGGGCGCTGTCGATGGCATTCTGGCTGGTGTGCGAGCGGTCCGCCAGCGCGTAGTGGTAGCCGCGGTAGCGTTCCAGCTTGTCCCGGAATGCGGCGAAGGTGAACGGCTTGATCAGGTACGCCGTGATGCCCAAGGCGATGGCCGAGCGCACCACCTGGATTTCCTGCACCGCCGTGATGGCCACCACATCCGGCACCAGTCCCAGCCCGTGGATGCGCCGCAGCAGGTCCAGGCCGTGCCCGTCGGTCAGGTTCATGTCCAGCAGCACCAGCTGGATGGCCGGCGTGGCCGGGTCGTTCAGAACAGCCAGTGCGGCACCCATCCCGCCCGCCGTCGCAGCCACCTCGAAACCGTCCAGGCGCCTGACATAGTCCGCGTGCGCTGCCAGGGCAATGGGCTCGTCGTCCACCACCAGCACCCGGATGGGAAGGGTTCCGCTCATGTGTTTTCCTCAGTTTCCTGTTGTGCGTGCCGCAGGGGCTGTTGACAGGGGTACGACGACGGTCATCACGGCGCCGCCGTCATTCTCGCCGGAGATGGTGCCTCCCAATGCGGCGGTGGCCCGGCGGATCAAGGCAATCCCATAGCCGCGCCCGCCCGGTGCCACCGACGTCTTGTCGGTGGTGCCGATGCGGCCCAGAACATCAAGGTCCGTGGTGGGCAGCCCCGGGCCGTTGTCCGCCACGGTGATGGTGAGGGCGCCGTCGGCCACGAGCAGGTCCGCCCAGACCATGGGTTTGGCCGAATGGCCGGCCGCCGCGTCAATGGCATTGTCCACCAGGTTCCCCAGCAGGGTCACCAATTCCCTGGCGTCCAGCAGGCCGGGAGGCAGGGTGCCGGAGCCGCTCAACTCCAGTGCCACCCCCCGTTCATCCGCCTGCGCGCCCTTTCCCACGAGCAGTGCCGCCAGGAACGGCTCGTCCAGGGTGCCGACAAATTCCCCGCCCAGCCGGACCGTGTCGGCGAGGTCGGCGGTGGCAAAGTCCAGGGCTTCCCGGCTGCGGTCCAGTTCAATCAGGGAGGTGATGGCATGCAGCCGGTTGGCGTGTTCGTGGGTTTGGGACCGGAGCGCCTCCACCAGGGTTTGGGTGCTGCTGAGGCTTCCGGCCAGCTGGGTCAATTCCGTGTGGTCGCGCAGCGTGACAACGGTTCCGGCAGCCGTGCTGCTGCCCGGGGCACGGGCGGGGCGCTGGCTGACAACCAGCAGCCGGTCCCCGGCCAGGTGGACCTCGTCGGTGGCGGTGCGGCCGCTGCGCAGCAGTTCCCGGAGGGACTCGGGGAGTGCCAAAGAATCCAGGAGCATGCCCCCGGGTGAAGCGGAACGGGCTCCCGGGCGCCCGCGGCGGGCTCCCAGGCGCCCGTGGCGGGCGGCCGTCGTTGAACCCTTCCGTTTGGACACGTCGACGCCGGGCCGGCCGGCGGGAAGGTCCTCGATGCCCAACAACAAGGCGGCATGATCGTTGTACAGGACCAGTGCCCCGCCCGCATCAACCAGGGCCAGGCCCTCGCGAACGGAGTGGAGCACCGATTCATAGTACGTAAACAACTGCGCCAACTCTTCCGGGCCCCAGCCCAGCGTGACGCGTCGAAGGTACCTGCCCAGCAGCCAGGCTGCCAGTGAGCCGGCCAGCAGCAGCAGCGCCGCAGCCAACCCCAGCGCAGCAGGAATCCTGGCGGCAACCAGGACCTGGACATTGCTGACCGTCATGCCCGCGGCAACCATCCCCAGAACCTTCCCAGTGGAACCCTTGATCGGGACGATGACACGCACCGACGGACCGAGCGTGCCCAGGGTGGTTTCAAAATAGATGTCCCCGGCCCGGGCTTCCTTGATGGAGCCGGTGTATTGGCGTCCGATCTGCTCCGGGTTGGGGTGTGTCCACCGTTTGCCGTTCAAATCCATCATGGTGATGAAGTCGACATTGGCGTCCCGCATGACAGCAAG
>JBBSQT010000389.1:0-2201 GCA_038243775.1 Actinomycetales bacterium
CCCGGCGGCATTTCCGAGCTGTACTATGGCACCATCAAGGGCCCCCAGATCCAGCTCTCCACCGATGCCGTCATGCGCGGTTCCGGGGCGAAGGAGTACACGGCGGCCACCCGGATCTATGGCCTGGTGAACGGGGACCTGTACTGGCGCTGGGACGTTGCCGCGCAGGGGAAGTCCCTTGAAGCGCATGCCTCGGCCGCGCTGCGGAAAGTCTCCGCCTAGGCAGAATTTTTCCCAGCCTGATTGTTCTTCAACATCCCGTGGCAGGGCTTGAACGGTGGCGGAGTTCCGCCGTTTTTCAACCGGCGCTGCGGGATGGTTGTTTAAGTTCGACGCCGGACCGGCCCACCCGCCGTTGTAGGTCGCGGGCGGGTTCGGAATAGGGCGCTAATGGAAGGTGTTGCACCCGTTATGAGCTATTTGAGTCCTTTGTTGAACCGTTCCGGAGCCGTCAAGGCAGGAGGTTTGGATGCCGGCGTCGCAGCCCACTATGGAGATCCAAACAAGGAGCAGCGGCTTCTGGCCGGCTACCTGGGGAAGCCGGGGACCGCCGTCGTGGATCTTTCCCACCGCGGAGTGGTGACAGTGACCGGGCCGGACAGGCTGACCTGGCTGAACACGCTCTCGTCTCAGGAAACCACCAATCTGGCTCCGCATGTGGGCACGGAACTGCTGCTGCTCACCATTCAGGGCCGCATTGAATTCGATGCCCGCGTGGTTGACGACGGTGAAACCACCTGGCTGATCGTGGAAACCGCGGAAGCCGAACCGATGGCCCAGTGGCTGGACTCAATGAGGTTCATGCTCCGTGTGGAGGTGGCTGACGTGTCCGCGGACTGGGCCGTGCTGGGCTCCTCGGCAGCTGTCCCGGAATGGGAGAAATACCTGGTGTGGGTGGACCCGTGGCCCACGCTCGGCGCGGGCGCCTTCAGCTACACGGCGACCCCCGAAGACCAGCACCCCGGCCTGGAACGGCCGTGGCGTGAATACCTGGTGCCGCAGACAGAACTTGAATCCGCCGTTGGTGACCGGCCATTGGCCGGCGTATGGGCGGCGGAGGCACTGCGGCTCGCCGCCTGGCGCCCCCGGCGAGGTGCGGAAACAGATGAAAAGAGCATCCCGCATGAACTGGACCTGATCCGCACCGCCGTGCACCTGAACAAAGGCTGCTACAAGGGGCAGGAAACCATTGCCCGGGTGCACAACCTGGGCCGGCCGCCGCGCAGGCTCGTATTCTTGCAGCTTGACGGTTCCCTGCACACCCTGCCGGCCCCGGGCAGTGAGGTCCTGTTGGACGAGCGCGTGGTGGGCACCGTGACCTCGGCGGCCCAGCACTACGAAATGGGTCCCATCGCCTTGGCGCTGATCAAGCGCAATGTGGATCCCGACGCTGTCCTGACAGTGAACGACGACGGCGAACAGTACCCGGCCAACCAGGAAATCATTGTGGCCACTGACTCCGGCCAGGTGCTGGGACGCCAAACTGGTTTTCTGCGCCCACCGAGGTAGGCGGCTCCCGGCTAGAGCACGCCGGCACCACAGGGTGACTGGGTGCCCGGCCCCTCGCCAGGGGAGGGGGGCCCGGCACGCAGGGAAAAGTACTTAAAGAGGATTCCCAGAGAGCGGCAGCTGAGGTAGCATTTATTATTCCACGTGGAATAGTTCATGTGGAATACCGATTGAGAATCCACCACGCGGCTGTCGCGGGATGAGAAGAAGGACGACGGCGGCACGCGTGCCGGAGGGAGGGCGCAACGGCAGTGAAACAGCTCTCGGCCCTGGCAATGGCAGCGTTGGGCCTGCTCGCAGAACGGCCCATGCATCCGTACGAGATGTACCAGCTGCTGATGCACCGGCATGAAGACCGGCTCGTGAAGGTGCGCCCGGGAACCCTTTACCACGCGGTGGGCCGGCTGGCCGACGCAGGACTCGTCGAAGCGACGGGAACCGTCAAGGACGGAAACCGGCCGGAGCGCACCAACTATGCCATCTTGCCGGCCGGGCGAACCAAGCTGACCCACGACTTGCGGGATCTGCTGGCCACACCAGTCAACGAATATCCCAGGTTCCCCCAAGCCCTCTCCGAGGCCCACAACCTCCCCGCCGGGCAGGTGCTGGAACTGCTCGAACAGCGCATCGCTGCACTGTCCCGGAACGGGGCATGCCTGGCTGCAGATGAGAATCTGGCGAAGGCGCGGGAG
>JBBSQT010000390.1:0-2194 GCA_038243775.1 Actinomycetales bacterium
CACCCCCAACACCCCGCACCCCGGCCGCCACCTCGAGATCATCGAACGCTATGGCGTGACCAGCTACTACACGGCCCCCACCCTGGTCCGCTCGCTCATGGGCTGGTTTCCCGACGGCGTGCCCACCCACCACGACCTCTCTTCCATCCGTCTCCTCGGCACCGTCGGCGAGGCCGTCAACCCGCAGGCCTGGACCTGGCTGCGCGAGCAGCTCGGCGGCGTGACCGTCCCCATGGTGGACACCTGGTGGCAGTCTGAAACGGGAGCCACGATCCTGTCCCCGCGCCCGTCCGACACCAGCTTCAAACCGGGGTGCGCCTCCCGACCCCTGCCCGGCGTCAGTGTTCGCATAGTGGACGACGCCGGAGCTGACGTCGAACGCGGCGAACAGGGTGTGATGGTGGTGGATGGCACCGGCCCGGGCATGGCCCGCACCGTGTGGGGGAACCCGCAACGCTATCTGGACTCCTACTGGCGCAAGTTCGCCGGCCAGGGCTGGTTCCTGGCAGGCGACGGCGCCCGCTATGACGAGGATGGGGACATTTGGATCCTCGGCCGGGTCGACGACGTCATCAACATCTCCGGCCACCGATTGTCCACCATTGAAATTGAATCGGCACTGGTCTCCCACCCTGCCGTGGTCGAGGCGGGGGTGACCCCGGTGGCAGACCCGCTGACGGGTCACGCCGTCGTCGCCTTCGTGGTGCTGGCGGGGTCCTGCCCGCTCAGCGGCGCAGAGGTCCAAACACAGCTGCGGGCCCAGGTGGCACAGGCGATCGGCCCGATAGCCAAGCCGTCCGCCGTCGTCGTGGTTCCCGATGTCCCCAAGACCCGGTCCGGGAAAATCATGCGGCGCCTGCTGACACAAATGTACGAGGGGACACCGTTGGGAGACACCACCTCGCTGCAAAACGAAGAATCAATGCCGGGCATCGCTGCCGCCGTCAAGCAGTACACCGTTGCACAGTCCAAACAGAAGGAACTTCCATGAGCACCACGCCCCAAAGCCCCGCAGATCTCTCCACACCGCTGAAGTTCGCCTATTGGGTCCCCAACGTTTCCGGCGGCCTGGTGGTCAGCACCATCGAGCAGCGCACCGACTGGAGCTTCGAGTACAACAAGAAGCTGGCCCGGATCGCGGAAAACAGCGGCTTTGAATACGCACTGACCCAGACCCGGTACGCAGCCTCCTACGGCGCAGACCAGCAGCACGAGGCCACCAGCTTCTCCCTGGCCCTGCTTGGTGCCACCGAACGGTTGAAGGTCATTGCCGCGGTGCACCCCGGCATGTGGCACCCCGGCGTACTGGCCAAATTCATCATCACCGCCGACCACCTCTCCAACGGCCGCGCCGCCGTAAACATTGTCTCGGGCTGGCTCAAGGACGAATTCGTGAACTTCGGCCTTGACTGGCTGGAGCACGACGAACGCTATGTGCGCACCGAGGAATTCATCCGCATCCTGCGCGGGTTGTGGACGGAACAGGAATTTTCCCAGGCCGGCAAGTACTACAACATCAACGAGTTCACGCTCAAGCCCGGTCCGGTTGACGTGCCCGGACGCCCGCATCCGGAGATATTCTTCGGCGGCAACTCCACCGCGGCCCAGGCCACGGCCGGGCGCGTTGCCGACTGGTACTTCTCCAACGGCCGCACCCTGGAGGGCTACTCCGAAAACGTCAACGGCGTGCTCGCTGCCGCTGCCAAAGCCGGCCGCACACCGCGCTTCGGCCTTAACGGCTTCGTCATCGCCCGCGACACCGAGAAGGAAGCCCGCGAGACCCTGCGCGAAATCGTTGCCAAGGCGCACCGCCCCGCCGTCGACGGTTTCGCCGCAGCTGTCAAGGAAGCCGGCGCCTCCACCGGGGACGGCAAAGGCATGTGGGCCGATTCCTCCTTCGAGGACCTCATCCAGTACAACGACGGCTTCAAGACCCAGCTGATCGGCACCCCCGAGCAGATCGCCACGCGCATTGTGGAATACAAGAAGCGCGGCGTGAACCTGCTCCTGACCTGCTACCCGCACTTCCAGGAGGAAGTTGCCGCGTTCGGCCGCGACGTCATGCCCATTGTGCGCGAGCTCGAGGCCGACCTGGCCCGCAAGAACGGCACCGAACTGGACACCTCACTCATCCCCGCCAGCGACTTTGAGAAGGTCAGCGCATAATGTCCGAGCACTCCTTCGGTTTCCGCAC
>JBBSQT010000391.1:0-2183 GCA_038243775.1 Actinomycetales bacterium
GGGATGTCGGCGACGTTGATGCCGACCATGGCCTCGCCCAAGCCGCGGGAGACGTCAGCAATGACCTTGGCATCGTCGAAGAAGGTGGTGGCCTTCACGACGGCGGCGGCACGCCGGGCCGGGTTGCCGGACTTGAAGATGCCGGAGCCAACGAACACGCCGTCGGCACCGAGCTGCATCATCATGGCGGCGTCGGCTGGGGTGGCGATGCCGCCGGCAGTGAACAGCACGACGGGGAGCTTGCCGCTGGCGGCAACTTCCTTGACCCGCTCGGACGGGGCGGCCAAGTCCTTGGCGGCTACGTACAGCTCGTCCTCGGGCAGGGCCGCCAGCTGGGCGATCTGGGTGCGGATCTTGCGCATGTGGCCTGTGGCATTGGAGACATCCCCCGTGCCGGCCTCGCCCTTGGAGCGGATCATGGCAGCGCCCTCGTTGATGCGGCGCAGGGCCTCACCGAGGTTCGTGGCCCCACAGACGAAGGGAACCTTGAAGTTCCATTTGTCGATGTGGTGCTCGTAGTCGGCCGGGGTGAGGACCTCGGACTCGTCCACGTAGTCCACGCCGAGGGATTCCAGGACCTGGGCCTCCACGAAGTGGCCGATCCGGGCCTTGGCCATCACGGGGATCGAGACGGCGGCAATGATGGCGTCGATCATGTCCGGATCGCTGGCGCGGGAGACGCCGCCCTGGGCGCGGATGTCGGCAGGGACGCGTTCCAGGGCCATGACGGCCACGGCGCCGGCGTCTTCGGCAATCTTTGCCTGCTCAACGTTGACCACGTCCATGATGACGCCGCCCTTGAGCATGTCCGCCATGCCGCGCTTGACCCGGCTGCTGCCGGTCACGGGTGTTGCTTCAGGTGTAGACACAAAAAACCCCTCTGGGAAGGAACAGTATTTAGGAGCCGGCTCACGCGATTCGTGGCACGGACAGCCTCAGTGTATTCCGAGGCCCAGAGGGGAGGGAAACAAGTGTTACTGTCCCTTTTGCCCCGCCGAAGCCAGTGCCTGGCGGCGCACCGTGCCCACCCTTTGGAACACGGTGACCAGGCTGGCAATGGCCAGCAGGACAAGGACGACGGCGAGGACGGCTTCGGGGATGCCCAGGCCCACCAGCCCGGTCGCCACGAGGACGACAACGAGCCGGTCGGAGCGTTCGGCAATGCCCACGTTGGCGCTCATGCCCAGCCCTTCGGCCCGCGCCTTGGCGTAGGAGACGATGGAACCGAGCACCAAGCAGGTGAGGGCCATGGCGGCAATGAAGTGGTTGTCACCGCCGGTGTAGAACCAGACCACGATGCCGGCAAACACGGCACCGTCCCCCACCCGGTCAAGGGTTGAGTCCAGGAAGGCCCCCCATCTTCCGGTGCGGTCCAGCATGCGGGCCATGAGGCCGTCGATGATGTCGGAGAACACGAAGACGGTGATGACCACGGTGCCCCAGAACAGCTGCCCCATCGGGTAACCGATGAGGGCTCCGCCGGCAACACCCAGGGTGCCGATGATGGTGACGGCGTCGGGTGAGACTTTAAGCCGCACCAGAAGTGCGGCGACCGGGGTGAAGATGGCGGCAAACAATGCGCGCGCGTACTTGTTAAGCATGGTTCTCCCAGGCGGTGGCAACTTGTTCGCGGACGTCCCCCAGGGTTTGGGTTATGGCCTTCGTGCCGGCGATGATGGGCAGGAAATTCCCGTCGCCGCCCCAGCGCGGGACAACGTGCTGGTGCAGGTGCGCGGCAATGCCAGCCCCGCCTGTGACGCCCTGGTTCATGCCCAGGTTGAAACCTGAGGGTTTGGCAACCGCGCGCAGCACGCGCATGGCCTGCTGGCTCAGCGCCGCGAATTCCGCCGTTTCCTCACCCGTCAAATCGGTGTAGTCCGGCACGTGCCGGTAGGGGCACACCAGGAGGTGGCCGGGATTGTAGGGGAACAGGTTCAGGACCACGAAGGCCAGTTGGCCGCGGTGCACGATGAGGGATTCCTCGTCGCTGCGCCCGGGCGCCTCGCAGAACGGGCAGTTGTGCTCCCCCGTGACCTTTTCCCCGCCCTTGACATAGGCAAGCCGGTGGGGCGTCCAGAGTCGTTGAAAGGCATCTGGAACTCCGGCAAGTTCAAAATCATCGACAACGGGCTCGGGCGCCCCACCGCTGGTGCTCACGCCGTCCGGTTCCTGACTGCTTCAAC
>JBBSQT010000392.1:0-2180 GCA_038243775.1 Actinomycetales bacterium
CAAATCATCGACACTGTCAACGCCACCGGATACAAGGCGACGCTGAAGAATCCGCCCGCCACTAGGCACGACGCCGGAACCCACCTCCCACGCGCCTCCCACCCGGGTGCCGCGCAGGACGGCGCCGGAGACGATCACACCGATCATGAAGACCACATGGCGCACGGCGGCACGGCCGAAACGCTGCTACCGCGCCTGATCCTGGCCGCCGTCCTGACCCTCCCGGTCTTCCTCGTGTCCATGTTCCCTGCACTGCAGTTCCCGCACTGGGGCTGGGTCGCCGGCATCCTGACCCTGCCCGTCGTGACGTGGGCGGCCTGGCCGTTCCACCGCTCAGCAGCAATCAACGCCCGCCACTTTGCCTCCACGATGGACACCCTGGTCTCCATCGGCGTCAGCGCCGCATACCTGTTTTCCGCCGTGGAACTGGGCCTGGACCCCATGATGACGGAGCACGGCAGCGCCATGGCGGGCCACGCCCCCCTGTACTTTGAGGTCTCGGCCGTTGTTGTTACGTTCCTGCTCCTGGGCCGCTACCTGGAGGCGAAAGCCAAGGCAAAGGCGGGAGACGCCCTCAAGGCGCTGCTGAGCCTGGGCGCCAAGGAAGCCACGGTTCTGCGCAACGGTGTGGAGGTCAAGATCCCGGCGGCCGACCTTGCCGTGGACGAGATCTTCGTGGTCCGCCCCGGCGAGAAAATCGCCACGGACGGCGTCGTCACCGACGGCAGCTCCGCCGTTGACACCTCCCTGATCACCGGCGAATCCCTGCCGGTCGACGTCACCGTCGATGACAGTGTCACCGGCGCGACCATCAACACGGCGGGCCGGCTGCTCGTACGCGCCACCCGCGTTGGCAGCGAAACCACGCTTGCACAAATGGGCAAACTGGTCAGCGCAGCGCAGGCCGCCAAGGCCCCCATCGCCCGGCTCGCGGACCGCATCAGCGCCGTCTTTGTGCCGATCGTACTCGTGATCGCCGTCATCACCTTTGCCCTCTGGCTCCTGATCGGCGGCGACATCCAAAACGCCTTCACGGCTGCCGTGGCGGTGCTGATCATCGCCTGCCCGTGCGCGTTGGGCCTGGCCACACCGGTAGGCCTGCTCACCGGAACCGGCCGCGCCGCCCAGCTGGGCATCCTCATCAAGGGCCCGCAGGTCCTCGAGGACACGCGCACCGTGGACACCATTCTCCTGGACAAGACGGGCACCGTCACCGAGGGCCGGCTGGCCGTGGTCGACGTCGTCCCCCTCACCCGGGTGCCTGCCCTGGAGCTCCTGCGGCTGGCAGGAGCGGTTGAGTCTCACAGCGAGCACCCCATTGCGCACGCCATTACGGCGCACGCGCAACAACAGGCCGACGAAGACGGTTCAGGCAGACTGCCCGAGGTTGCCGACTTCACCTCGGCCCCGGGTGGCGGTGTGCGTGCCGTCATCGAGGGCCGCACCGTGCTGGCAGGAAGGGCGGGATGGCTGGAGGAAAACGACGTCGAACTGTCCGCGGAAGCCAGGGCCGAGCTGCTCAACCAGCAGCAACGCGGCACCACGGCCATTTGGGTGGCCGTGGACGGCGAGGCGGCCGGCCTGGTAGCCCTGAAGGACACCATCAAGGCCGGCTCCAAGGAAGCAATCGCCACGTTGCGGGGGTTGGGCCTGCGCCCCATCCTTTTGACCGGCGACAACGCAGCCGTGGCCGCGCAGGTGGCTGCCGCGGTGGGCATCGCGGCCGAGGATGTGTACGCCGACGTGCTGCCCGAAGGCAAGGTTGAGGCGGTCAAGAAGCTGCAGGCGGCCGGAGCCATCGTGGCCATGGCCGGCGACGGCGTCAACGACGCACCGGCCCTGGCACAGGCGGACCTTGGCATCGCCATGGGCTCCGGCACGGACGTTGCCATCGCGGCCGCCGACCTGACGGTCATGGGCAGCGACCTGGGTCAGGTGGCCACGGCCATCGCACTGTCCCGCAAGACGCTGGGAACCATCAAGGTGAACTTGTTCTGGGCGTTCTTCTACAACGCGATCGGCATCCCGATCGCTGCGCTGGGACTGCTCAACCCAATGATTGCCGGCGCGGCCATGGCTGCCAGCTCCGTGCTGGTGGTGGCGAACTCGCTGCGGCTGCGCAGGTTCGGGCGGCAACTCGGGCGGTAACCGGAATCGGGGCGGCAGCCACGCCGTCCAGC
>JBBSQT010000393.1:0-2177 GCA_038243775.1 Actinomycetales bacterium
ATGCACCGGCGCGTGCAACCATTGGAGGATGGCCGGCACAGGCATGACAAAGCTGGCGACAGCCACAGTGCCTGCCGCACTCTTCGTCGCTGGGCTGGTCCTGGCCGCAACCGGCGTGCTCAGCCGGGCATCGGCACTGGACCTCATTGCCCGCACCGCGCCCATCCTTTTATTTGTCGCCGCCATGACGATTGTGACGGAGCTGGCCGACGACGCCGGGCTCTTTCGCGTCCTGACCGCCTGGCTGGCACGCGCCGGCACGCGGGGCGCGCGGGGCGCTGAAGGCGCGCCGCAACGCGGGCGGGCCTTGACCTTGTGGCTGCTTGTGGTTGTCTTGGCGTCGCTTAGCACCGTGTTTCTGTCGCTGGACACCACGGCCGTCCTGGTCACCCCGGTGGTGGTGTCACTGGCACGGCATGCCCACATCCATCCCCTGCCTTTTGCCCTGACCACGGTGTGGCTGGCCAATACCGCATCCCTTTTTCTGCCCGTCTCGAATCTGACCAACCTGCTGGCACAGCAACAACTAAAGACAAGTCCGGCAGACTTCCTGCGGCTGCTGTGGGCGCCCGCGCTCGTAGGTGTTTTGGTACCCCTGGCATGCCTGTTCATCTACTTTCGAAGGGACTTGCGCGGACGCTATGCTCCCCCGCAGATTCCCGCAGTGGCGGACAAACGCCTGTTGCTGCTCAGCGGAGTGACGCTCGCGCTCCTGCTGCCGGCACTCGTATCGGGGATCCCGGTGTCAATTCCGGCAGGTGTTGCGGCGCTTTTCCTGGTGGCAGTGTTTGTGCTCCGGCGGCGTTCCGCCTTGCATTGGCGCATGGTTCCGTTCCAGCCGCTGCTGCTGACCATGGGGCTGTTCATGCTGGTTGCCACGTTCCACGACCACGGGCTGGGCACCGCACTGGCAAGGTTCTCCGGATCCGGCGATGGCTTTCTGGGCCTGTTGCAGCTCGCCGGGATGGGGGTTGCGAGCGCCAACGGGTTCAACAACCTCCCCGCCTATCTGGCGCTTGAGCCAACGGCCGGTTCCGCCGTGCGGCTGGCTGCCGTGCTGATGGGCGTGAACCTTGGCCCGCTCGTCTCACCCTGGGCGTCGCTGGCCACCCTGTTGTGGCACAGCCGGCTCAAGTCGATGGACATCAACATCGCATGGACCGGCTATGCCTTGGCCGGCGTGGCCCTGGTGGCAGTCCTCATCCCCGCTGCCGTGCTGGCGCTGTGGCTGACCTCGGGGTTGCCGGGCTGAGACCCGCTGCAGCACCGGGCTGGCCGCCCGGGGTGCTTCGCGGCGCTCCGCGCAGCGCAGCCCATGCCGTGGGATCAGCCCACTGCCAGCCTCGCGTGCGACCATGGAACCATGACAACGCCAGCCATCTCCGCACCCGCCGCGGTGTGGGATGCCGGCGGCCCGTACTCACTGCACCAGACCCTTGGCATCCTGGCCCGGGGCCCGGGCGACCGCACCGTCCGCCTCTCCGCCAACACCGCGTGGCTCGCCTTCAACACACCTGCCGGCCCGGCCACGCTCTGCATGACCCATCGCGGCGCCGAACTGCACGTGCGCGGCTGGGGCTCCGGATCCGGCCACGCCCTCCACGGTGTCCCGGCACTGTTGGGCCTCCGCGACGACTGGTCCCACTTTGACTCCCCCGCCTTCACGGCTTCCCTTCCCCACCGCATCCGGGAAGCCCGACGGCGGAACCCGGCTGTGCGCCTGCCCGCCACGGGCCGGATGGTGGATGCCCTGGTGCCCGCCATTTTGGAGCAGAAGGTCACCGCACTTGAGGCCCTGCGGGGCTACGCCACGCTGCTGCGAAAGTTTGGCTCCACGGCGCCCGGCGCAGGCACCGACCCGGCAGTTCCGGCTGACCTGCTCGTTGCACCAACCCCACAACAGTGGGCCGCCATCCCCTCCTGGGAATGGCACAAGGCCGGCGTTGGACCACAGCGTTCGGCGACGGTGCAGCGGATGCTGCGTTCGGCGTCGGGCCTGGAGCGGTTAAGCCGGTTTTCGGCGGAAGAGGCGGCGCAGAAAATGCAAAGCATCCCGGGACTTGGCGCGTGGACGGCGGCGGAGGTCACCCAGCGCACCCACGGGTCCCCGGACCATGTGGCGGTGGGTGACTATCATTTGGCGGCCTACGTGGGTTGGGGCTTGGCCGGCAAACCTG
>JBBSQT010000394.1:0-2175 GCA_038243775.1 Actinomycetales bacterium
GCCGCCAGCCCGGAGAAACCCCGCGTTTTACGCATCCGGAGCCGGAGAAACTATGCTTGAGACGAATCCCCGGACGATGCCGGGGACCCCGGCGTGAACCGGGAAGCCCCGATGGGCCCGGGACAACCCCGGGTGGAACAGGGAGCAAAGTGTGGAGCAGAGGATTTAGGTGACCATGAGCAGAATTCTGACAGTTCGGGGTGGCGTTCCACTCAAGGGACGTGTGCAGGTGCGCGGCGCCAAGAACCTCGTCCCGAAGGCGATGGTGGCAGCGTTGCTGGGCAACTCGCCGTCGACCTTGCGCAACGTGCCGGAAATCAAGGATGTTGAAGTGGTGACCTCGCTGCTGCAGATCCACGGCATCACGGTGGACAAGGACCCCGCCACGGGGGACCTGACCCTGGACCCGGCCAACGCAAAGAAGGCATCCAGCGCCGAGATCAACACCCACGCAGGAGATTCACGCATCCCGATCCTGCTGTGCGGGCCGTTGATCCACTCGATCGGCCACGCGTTCATCCCGGACCTGGGCGGCTGCAAGATCGGCGACCGCCCCATTGACTACCACCTGGAAGTCCTGCGGCAGTTCGGCGCCGTCGTGGAGAAGACCGGCAGCGGCATCTCCATCTCCGCCCCCCTGGGCTTGAAGGGCACCAGGATCAGCCTGCCCTACCCCAGCGTCGGCGCCACGGAACAGGTCCTGCTCTCGGCAACCCGCGCCGAAGGCATCACCGAACTGACAGGCGCCGCCACGGAGCCGGAGATCATTGACCTGATCGCGATCCTGCAGAAGATGGGCGCCATCATCTCCGTCCAGACGGACCGGACCATCCGCATCGAGGGCGTCAGCGAGCTCACCGGCTACGACCACACCGCCCTCCCGGACCGCAACGAATCGGCGTCCTGGGCCTCGGCCGCGCTCGTGACGGGCGGGGACATTTACGTAAAAGGCGCCAGCCAGCGCGACATGATGACGTTCGTGAACACGTTCCGCAAGATCGGCGGCGGCATGGACATCCACGACGATGGCATCCGCTTCTTCCACCAGGGCGGGGCACTGAAGCCGCTCGTGCTGGAAACGGACGTCCACCCCGGCTTCATGACCGACTGGCAGCAGCCCCTTGTCGTGGCCCTGACCCAGGCGGAGGGCGTCTCCATCGTCCACGAAACCGTCTATGAGAACCGCTTCGGCTTCACCGAGGCACTGAACCGCATGGGCGCCAGCATCCAGCTGCACCGCGAATGCCTCGGCAGCATCCCGTGCCGGTTCGGCCAGCGCAACTTCATCCACTCGGCCGTGATCTCCGGCCCCACCCCGCTCAAGGGGGCCAACATCCACGTGCCGGACCTGCGCGGCGGCTTCAGCCACATGATCGCCGCCCTCGCCGCACAGGGCACCTCCACCGTGACCGGGATCGACGTCATCAGCCGCGGATATGAGCATTTCACCGCCAAGCTGGACGACCTTGGCGCCGACTTCGACGTCCACGAACGCCAGTAGCCATGGAGCACAGGAAGCGCCCCTACAAACCCAAGGGCATGGGCATTGGCACGCGGATGTTCTTCGGCCTGCTGGCAGGTGTTGCCCGGCCCGCCATGAACGTGCTGATCGGCAAGGAATGGCACGGCCTGGACCGGCTGCCCCGCGACGAGGGCTTCATTGTGGTCCCGAACCACTGCACCGAAATTGACCCCATTGTGGTGGGGCACATGCTCTACAACCAAAACATCATGCCGCACTTCCTCGCCAAGGACGGGCTGTTCAAGAACCCCCTGCTCGGCGCGGCCCTGCGCGGCGCCCACCAGATCCCGGTGGAGCGCGCCGGGGCCGGTGCGGGCACGTCCCTCACGGTTGCCCAGGAAGTGCTCGACGGCGGCGGCGCAGTGGTGATCTACCCCGAGGGAACGCTCACCCGGGACCCCGGGCTGTGGCCCATGAAGGGGCGCACCGGTGCTGCCAGGCTCGCCCTGGGCACGGGCGCGAAGGTGATTCCGGTGGTGCACTGGGGGGCTCAGGAAGTGTTCCCCCGCTACGCGAAGGGCTTCAAGATCTTCCCGCGCAAGAAGGTCCACGTCGTGGTGGGCAACCCCGTGGACCTCAGTGCCTTTGAAGGCCGTGCCGGCGACAAGGCCACCCTTGAGGCCATGACGGGGGTCATCATGGCGGCCATCACC
>JBBSQT010000395.1:0-2174 GCA_038243775.1 Actinomycetales bacterium
GGGGCCTGTGCAGGAGTCGTCATTTGGTGCCGCCTTCGGTGATGCCGGTCGGGGCGAACCCGGCGGGCCGGCGTCGTTCTTCAGCGTCGAGGGCCTGCGCGGCGTAGCCGTTGGGGGTGCCGAAGCGGTCCCCGGCAACGTGATTGTCTGCCATCAAGGTGACGAGTTCGAAGCCGACGTGGCTGGCGGCGACGCCGGTGATCTCGGCGTGGTCGTAGGCGGGGGCGACCTCCACGATGTCCGCGCCCACGAGGTTCATGCCGCGGAAGCCGCGGATGATCTCGATGAGCTCCCGGCTGCTGAGGCCGCCGGCCTCGGGGGTGCCGGTGCCGGGCGCGTGCGCGGGGTCCAGCACGTCAATGTCAACGGAGATGTAGAGGGGGCGCTTGCCGATCCGGTCACGGATTTTCGCGACTGTTTCCAGCACGCCCTGGTAGTAGACGTCCGCGGAGGTGACGATGCCGAACCCGAAGCGGTGGTCGTCGTCGAGGTCCTTCTTTCCGTAGAGCGGGCCGCGGGTGCCCACGTGGGAGATGGCCTCGGTGTCCAGGATGCCTTCCTCGACGGCGCGGCGGAAGGGGGTGCCGTGCGTGTATTCGGCACCGAAGTAGGTGTCCCAGGTGTCCAGGTGCGCATCGAAGTGCAGCATGGCGATGGGCTCACCGGCACGCTCGGCGGCGGCACGCAGCAGCGGCAGCGAAATGGTGTGGTCGCCACCAATGGTCAGCAGCTTCGAGCCGCCCGCCGTCAAATCCAGCGCGTTCGCCTGGATGGTCTCGATGGCTTCGTTGATGTTGAACGGGTTCACGGCCATGTCGCCGGCGTCGGCCACCTGGCAGTTTTCAAACGGCGAAACATCCCAGGCCGGGTTGTACGGGCGGAGCAGGCGTGAGGCCTCCCGGACGTGGTTCGCGCCGAAACGGGCGCCGGGGCGGTAGGAGACGCCGCTGTCAAAGGGGACGCCGACGACGGACACGTCGGCCTTGGCGACCTGGTCCAGGCGCGGGAGGCGGGCGTACGTTGCGGCGCCCGAGTAGCGCGGGATCTGGGCGGAATCGATGGGCCCAAGGTTCCCGTTGGCTTCGATGCGGATCTCTTTCATGGATGGCCTCGTTTCTTGTGATAATTTTCAGCTTTGTGACGCAGACTAGAGCTGGGTCACATCCCTGCAGTTGTCCCCATCGTACAGCTCATGTTGCCTAATGTGAACCAACTGTTTCATAGAGGATACTTTTCGCGGCTGCGCCGTGCGGGTGCCCTTGGGGAGCGCCGCCCGGGTGCCCACCCGCACGAGGCAGGCGGCCCGGGGAGCCGCCAGCCGACGTCGGACACGTCAACCCCGGACACCTCAGCCCTGGACATCTCAGCCCCTCAGGGCCGCAACGAACGGGGCGTCAAGATTTCGTCAAGACCGGGCCATTTCCACCCTGTCTGGTGCTAGTCTCCATAAGCCGCCACTGGGCGGGCAGGAATTGAGTTGGAAGGCCAACACGTGACGTCCCTCGCCAAAGCACCCTTAGATCCCGCGGGGTCCGCGAAGCTGCGGGGCCGGGCCGCGCTGCGTCAATGGCTGCTTGAGGGCATGCCCGAAAGTGCCGGCAAGCGGCAGGGCCCCCACGGCAGGCCGGACGAAAACCACAAACCGCAGTCGTGGTGGCGGGTCATGTGCCTGACCGGCCTGGATTACTTCTCCACCCTGGGGTATCAGCCGGCCATCGCCGCACTGGCTGCAGGCGTCCTGGCACCGCTGGCCACGATTGTCCTGGTGCTCGTCACGCTCTTCGGCGCGCTGCCCGTGTACAAGCGCGTGGCGAAGGAGAGCCCGCACGGCGCCGGGTCCATCGCCATGCTTGCCCACCTGCTGCCTCGCTGGTGGGGCAAGTTCTTTGTGCTGGCCCTGCTGGGTTTCGCAGCCACCGACTTCATGATCACCATCACGCTCTCAAGCGCCGATGCCACGGCCCACATCATCGAGAACCCCTTTGCCCCGAGTTTTTTGCACGGGCAGAACATCATCATCACGCTGGTGATGGTCGCGGGCCTGGCCGCCGTGTTCCTGCGCGGCTTCAAGGAGGCAATCAGCATTGCGGTGGTCCTGGTCGGGGTGTTCCTGACGCTGAACCTGGTGGTGATCTCGGTGGCCCTGGCCAATGTTGTGGGCAGTCCGCTGCTGA
>JBBSQT010000396.1:0-2169 GCA_038243775.1 Actinomycetales bacterium
CGGACGCCGCCCGCGCCGCCGCACAAACCGCGCTGGACCGTGCCGACACTGCCGTGCTGAAGGCCATGACCAAGGCTGCCGCCCAGGCACAGCTGCCCAAGGTCAAGTCGAAAACCGGCGCTGTGAATACCGGGGCTGCGATTACAGGCGCCGAGACAACAGATGCTGTGAATACCGGTGCTGCGATTACAGGCGTCGAGACAACAGATGCTGAGAAGGGGAACAAATGATTGACTGGCTCGGATTTCTCATCGTTGCCGTCACGACACTGGTTGGTGCCGGGTTCGTCGTCACCATGTATTCCCTGGGTGTGCGCCTGGGCGCCGTCAGCGACGATGACGACGCCCGCTCGCCCCGCGCCGCCAAATTCGGCTCCTACGTCTGCTTCGGCTTCAGCATCCTGACTGTTGCCGCGGGCATTGTGCTGATCGTGCCCTCGTTCTACAAGTTCGCCATGCACCTGTTTGGCGTGGAGGTCTAGACACCCCCCGCAAACAGTTCCTCCCGAGAACGACGCCGGGCACCTGCGTTCCGCAAATAATCGGAACGTGGGTGCCCGCCGTCGTTGGCAGCCTGGTTGTTGGTTGACGGGAGGTCCTGAAGCATTGCCGGGGAGGCCGTGCCCGGGGAGGCCGTGCCCGGGACGGGGCGGTCCCTAGCTCGAGAGGATCATGTTGGTGATCCGGCAGGTGGACAGGCGCTGGCCCGCCTCATTCCTCATGACCACCTCGTGCGTGGTGAGTGTGCGGCCCAGGTGGATGGGTGTGGCGGTGCCGGTTACCAAGCCTTCGGTGGCGGCCCGATGGTGTGTGGCGTTGATCTCAATGCCGACCACGCGGCTGTTCGGGCCGGCATGGAACGCGGCGGCAAAAGAGCCCAGCGTTTCGGCCAGGACCACGTGTGCGCCGCCGTGCAGCAGGCCAGTCACCTGCGTGTTTCCGTCCACGGGCATGGTGGCAACCATGGATTCGGTGCTCATCTGCGTGAAGACTATCCCCATCTTGGAAACCAGGGAGCCCATGCCGTGCTTGCCCAGCATGGGGTGAATTTCGGCGGGGACCCCTGCGGCAAGGAGTTCTTCTGTCTTCGGGTGCGGTGTGAATTTATCGCTCATGGTGACTAGGCTGGCACCTGTGAGTGATTCTGCCAAGACGGCCCCCCAGTCCACTGTTGCAACCAGCCCTGTTTCGGATGGCGCCAGCCCTGTTTCAGCGCCCGCCCCGGTGCCCGCATCAGTGCCCGCCCCGGGGATCGGCGACAGCCCAGCCCCGCGCCTGCTCGTCATTGACGGCCACTCCATGGCCTTCCGCGCCTTCTACGCGCTGCCGCCGGAAAACTTCGCCACGGACACCGGCCAGCACACGAACGCCGTCCACGGTTTCACCTCCATGCTGCTGACCATGATCCGCCAGCAGAAACCCACCCACGTGGTGGTGGCCTTCGACCTGGACACACCCACGTTCCGTTCGCTGGAATACACCGAATACAAGGGCGGGCGCAACAAGACCCCCGAAGAGTTCTACGGCCAGATCGATTTGATCATCAAGGTCATGGCGGCGATGCGGATCCCCACCATCTCCGTGGACGGGTTCGAAGCCGACGACATCATCGCAACCCTGTCCGTGCAGGGCGAGGCAGCCGGCTGGGACGTCCTGGTGGTCTCGGGCGACCGCGACGCCTTCCAGCTCATCACCGACAAGGTGCTGGTGCTGTACCCGAAAAAGGGCATCTCCGATATCCCGCCCATGGATGCTGCGGCTGTTGAGGCGAAGTACCTGGTCCCGCCCAACCGCTACTCGGACCTGGCCGCCCTCGTGGGCGAATCCGCGGACAACCTGCCTGGCATCCCCGGCGTCGGTCCCAAGACGGCGGCCAAATGGCTCAAGCTCTACGGCAGCTTGGACGGCATCCTGGAAAACGTTGAGGCGATTGGCGGGAAGGTGGGGGAGTCGCTGCGCGCCCACGTGGATGACGTCAAGCGCAACCGCCGCCTGAACCACCTGCTGCGCGACATGGATCTGCCCGTTGGCCTCGAGGAGACCGTGCTGCAGTCCCCGGACCGCGCGGCTGTCGAGGAACTCTTCGACGCGCTCCAGTTCAACACGCTGCGCAAGCGCCTCTTTGACCTCTTCGGTGAGGAGGAGCCGGACGACGCCGGGGAAGCCCACC
>JBBSQT010000397.1:0-2159 GCA_038243775.1 Actinomycetales bacterium
CATCCAGGCCGATGTGGACACCCCGCACCTGGACCGGCTTGCGAACGAGGGCACCTCGTACGCCAATGCCTACGTCACGGCACCCATCTGTTCACCGTCCCGGGCGGGCCTGGCGGCCGGCAGCTATCAGCAGCGGTGGGGAGCGCGCTGGTTTACCGACTCGGAAATTGGGCCCGAAGACGTTCCCACGATGGCGGAGCTGCTGCGTGCTGAGGGTTACACCACCGGCTACTTCGGCAAGGTCCACTACGGCACCGAACACCACGGGGACCGTGGCACGCCGCCGCGCCACGGCTACGACGAATCGTTCTACGGGCTCGCGGGGGAGTCCATGGGCCGGCTCAACTACCTCCACCACTCCGAAGAATCGGTGGAAGAGTATGGTGAGGCCGCGTTCCCCATGGCCGTCCAGCCCTTGTGGAATGGGGAAAAGCCGCAGGAGCTGGAGGGTTTTCTGACCGACTCGATCGGTGAGCGGACACGGCAGTTCGTGGCAGACCACGCTCACCAGCCGTTCCTTGCCACCGTGGCCTTCAACGCCGTCCACAACTTTTGCTGGCAGCTGCCTGCGGAGGAACTGAAAAAGCGCGGACTGCCGGTGCACGAGGACTGGAATCCGGGCGCTGGTGAGTACATCGACTGGTATGACGGCGCCATCAGCCCGCACCTGGAGAACGGCCGCGCCTACTACTTGGCCCAGCTGGAGCTCATGGATGCGCAGATTGGGCTCATTCTCAACCAGCTCGACGCCTTGGACCTGGCCCAGGACACCATCGTCATCTACCTGACCGACAACGGCGGCTCAACCTGCAACTACGGCGTGAACCTGCCCCTGCGCGGGACCAAGTACACCCTGTGGGAAGGCGGGGTGCGCGTGCCGTTCCTGCTGCGTTGGCCCGGCAACGTGCCCGCGGGAAAGACGACGCCGGCCCTGACAAGTTCCATGGACATCCTCCCCACCGCCCTCGCCGCGGCGGGCGCGGACCCGGCGAGCTATGCCCATGTTGATGGTCTTAACCTGCTGGGTTCCGAAGGTGTTGCAGGGCACGAGTCACTGCACTGGGATTGCGGCTGGCAGTGGTCGGTGCGCCGCGGCGACTGGAAATTGCTGTGGGTTGAGCCGGGTTCGCCAGTGGCGGAAGCGATCAGGGATGTGGAGCACGCAGAACCGGGCAGCGGATATTTTTTGTGTAACCTTGCCGAGGATGCGGCCGAGACCACCGATTTGCAGGCGGGTGAGCCCGCCATCCTCGCCGAACTCTTGGCCCTGCATGAATCATGGGCGGCAGGGCTGGCTCTCGCAGCCGAAAAGTGCGCCTAACGCCCTCTTGTATCCCTCATGCCAGGAGGCGCACCTTGGGGAACAGGACGTAGCGGGGAAATGGTGGGAGGCGAGGGCGCGACGCAGGGCTTCAAGGCAGGTGCGCGTAAATCTCCACCGGGGCCAGCAGCCCCGAACGGAACGCGGCCAGCAGGTTGGTCAGGGCCGCCCCCTCCAAGCCGGCAGGACCGCCGTCGGACGTGGCCTTTTCCAGGAACGCAATGCCCTCGGCCAGCGGCTTGGCTTCCTGGTCCACGGTGAATCCGGCCTGCGTGAGCGCGTCGCTGTAGGCCAGGGGCGGCTGCAGGAAGGAGGTGGCCGCCGTTTCCGCCCAGGGCAGCGGGTATTCCTCGAGGTCCCCGCCCATCAGCATGACGTCGTACACGACCATGGTCCCGCCAGGTTCCAGCACACGGGCGGCCTCGGCGAATGCCTTGTCCTTGTCCTGGATGTTCATGCCGACGTGGACCATCAGCGCCGTGTCAAAGCTGGCCGCTTCGAAGGGCAGGGCCAGGACGCTGCCCTGGCTGAACGTGGCGGATTGTCCCAGCCCGGCACGCTCGGTGAGGGAGCGGGCAGCCGTCACAAATTCGGCTGTCAGCTCCACGCCGTGCACGGCGGCCCCGACTTCCGCAGCCAAAAGCCGGGCGACGCCGCCGATGCCGGAGCCCAGGTCGATGACGCGGCTGCCTGCGCTGATGCCGGCACGGGCGGCAACACGCCTTGTCGCCGCCGCACCGCCAATGTGCATCTGGTCCGCGCTGTACAGCGCTGCCGCGGAAAAGTGCTGCGGGTCTCCTCCAGCGGCGCTGATGATGTCCAGCAGGCGGCCTTCGAC
>JBBSQT010000398.1:0-2159 GCA_038243775.1 Actinomycetales bacterium
CGCCACGGCCTGCTGCTCGGCAATGATCCGTTCCAGTTCGGCCACGCCCCAGGCGTACGTCTCATCAAGGTCGACGGCGGAGCCCAGGAACGTGCGCGAGGCCAGCGCGTAGCGTTCCCGGCCCACGGCATCTTCGGCCGGCGCCTGGGCAAGCAGCTCCTCCCGCAGGAAGGTAACCAGGACGCCGTAGCCGGCACGCGCCACCTCCGCATTGGTGGCCAGCGCTGCGGCGAGGGGCGCGGGAAGCCCGGATCCGTCGTCGTACGTGGCATTGGCGGCCAGCGAGGTGAAGAAACCGCCGGCCGCCGCATGCCGCTGGCACTGGTCAATGACGGTGCGCACCTGCCGGGACGCTGCGACCAGGCCCCGCCCGGCCCCCGCCCGAAGGGAGGCGATGTAGCCGTCCACTGCGCCCGGGAGGTTGGCCAGGCGGCCGGAAATGTGCTCCCAGTCAGTGGCCGTGGCGGTGGGCATGAGATCGAAAATGGCGCGGATTTCCTGGGCCGGGGAGGCAATGTTGTTCAGATCAGCCAGAGGCCACCCGGTCCCGTGCAGCTCAAGGTCCAGGCTGAGGCGCTCGCGCATGGCATGCAGGGTGACGCGGTCGACGTCGTCCGCCGGCTGGAGCCCGTCCAGCTCGGCCAGCGTGTGGCGGGCGGCATCGGCGGCGGCAGTGAGGCCGGCGGGGGAGTGGTCCCGGTACTCGGTCTCGTGCCCGGGACGCCCCAGCTGGGTGGCGAATCCGGGATCCAGCTCAATCAGGCGCTCGGTGTAGGCGTTGGCTGCGGCATCGATGGGGGTTGCGGGACGGGTCAGGCGTGATGTGTCGTCGGTCATGGTTTGAGCTTAGTTGACCATGTCCAGAGGGAGGGGGCCAGGGCACGCAGCAACGCCAACCACCAAGCCAGGCATCAGCTTGCCCCCACGTAGCGTGAGGAGAGTTGATGGCGTGGGTGCGGCGGTCACAATCCAGACCCCGGATCGAGACGTATTCGCGCTGCAGGGCAAGAAGCGAAGATGACCGGCGGCTGCGTTGACGGTCCCCCGAAGCTTGTCAAGCAAGGAAGCTTGTCAAGCAAGGAAGCCTGCTAAGCGAGGAACTTGTCCGGCGTGAGCGGCAGGTCGCGAATGCGAATTCCGGTGGCGTTATATGAGGCGTTGGCAATTGCCGCCGCCGCACCCACAATGCCGATCTCACCAATTCCACGGGCTCCGAGCGCCCCTGCATGATGATCGGTTTCCTCAAGCCACATGGCCTCCACGTCGGCAATGTCGGCGTTGGTGGGGATGTGGTATTCGGCCAAGTCATGGTTCATGATGCTGCCAAACCTGGCGTCCATGACGCTTTCCTCGTGCAGCGCCATGCCGATGCCCATGGTCATGCCACCAATGAACTGGGAACGCGCCGTGCGGGGGTTGATGATTCGCCCGGCGGAGAAAACTCCCAGCATCCGGGAAACCCGCACTTCCCCCGAGTCGGTGCGTACCCGGACTTCGGCGAACTGGGCGCCGAAGGAGTGCATTGCATAGCGCTCGCTGTCAGGATCTTCCGGCACCTTCGCCTGCGTCGCAGAGCCGGCGGTTGGAAAATCACCATGGTCTTTCCGGAAAGCATCCGCCGCGGCGATGATTGTTCCGCCCCAGCTTGCGGTGCCGGAGGAACCCCCGGCCACGCTGGCTACGGGCAGGGAGGTGTCACCTATTTCAAGATGCACCTTTTCCACCGGACAGTACAGTGCATCAGCGGCAATCTGGGTCAAGGTGGTCCACGTTCCGGTGCCTATGTCCGCGGCACCAATTTGCACCGTGTAACTGCCGTCGGCATTGAAGGAAATCCGCGCGGCGTTGCCCGGATTGCGCATGAACGGATACGTGGCACTGGCAACCCCGAGCCCTATGAGCCAGCCGTCCTCCAGCCGGCTGCGCGGCTGCGGGGAACGCCGGTCCCAACCAAAGCGCTCGGCACCCTTGCTGAAGCACTCCAGCAAATGGCGGCTGGAAAACGGCTTGCCCGTTTCGGGATCAACGTCTGGTTCGTTGAGGATCCTAAGCTCGATCGGGTCCAGTCCGCACGCTTCGGCCAGTTCATCCATGGCAACCTCCGGGCCGAACATCCCGGGACATTCCCCCGGCGCGCGCATCCATGAGGGAACGGGGAC
>JBBSQT010000399.1:0-2156 GCA_038243775.1 Actinomycetales bacterium
CATGGCTGCGTCTCTGTACACAGTGAAAAGTTCAAGCCGTTGGGCGGTCCCGACGGCGGCAAGGGTGGCGACGGCGGCAGTGTCACCTTCCGTGTCAGCGACCAAACCACCACGTTGCTTGACTTCCACCATGCCCCCCACCGCCGTGGCGGCAATGGCCAGCCAGGCATGGGCGACTGGCGCGACGGCAAGGACGGGAATTCGCTGATCCTTGACGTTCCCGACGGCACCGTCATCAAGGACCGGGAAGGCAATGTCCTTGCAGACATGGTGGGCATCGGCACTGAGTACATTGCTGCCGCAGGCGGCCAGGGCGGACTCGGGAATGCGGCACTGTCCTCGCAGAAGCGCAAGGCTCCGGGGTTCGCACTGTTGGGCATTGAAGGCACTGATGCCGATATTGTCCTGGAGTTGAAGTCCATTGCGGACATTGCTTTGGTGGGGTTCCCGTCCGCAGGCAAGTCCAGCTTGATCGCGGCCATGTCCGCCGCGCGGCCCAAGATTGCCGACTACCCCTTCACCACCCTGATACCCAACCTGGGAGTTGTCCAGGCCGGTGACCTCCGGTTCACCATGGCGGATGTGCCCGGCCTCATCGAAGGTGCCAGCGAAGGCAAGGGTCTGGGCCACAACTTCCTGCGCCATGTTGAGCGGTGCGCCGCCATTGTTCATGTCTTGGACTGTGCAGCACTGGAAGCGGACCGTGACCCCATCAGCGATCTGGCCATCATTGAACGGGAACTGGACCGGTACGACGTCGACATGAGCTTCGCCGGAAGCGACGGTGACGTGGTTCCCCTGAACGCACGTCCCCGTCTGATTGCCCTGAACAAAATTGACTCCCCCGACGGACGCGACATGGCCGGATTTGTCCGCGCCGACCTGGAGGCCCGTGGCTACCGCGTCTTCGAGGTGTCCGCAGCAAGCCATGAGGGCTTGAAGCAGTTGGGCTTTGCCATGGCAGAAATTGTTGCGGCAGCACGCCAAGCCCTCGCCAATGCCGCCGTCAAGGTGGCACCGCCGGTGTTGCGCCCCCGTGCCGTCAACGCCACCCCCTTCACCATTCGCCGTGAAGAGCGCAACCTTGCTCCGTTGTTCCGTGTTCGCGGGGAAAAGCCCGAGCGCTGGGTTGAGCAGACCGACTTCCAGAATGAGGAAGCCATTGGCTACCTGGCAGACCGGCTGGCCAAGGCCGGGGTTGAAAAGGAGCTCTTCAAGATTGGTGCAACTCCCGGAGACGCTGTCGTTATCGGTGGCGAGAACGGCATGCTCTTCGACTGGGAGCCCACCATGATGGGCGGTGCCGAGATGCTCGCCGGGGCACCCCGCGGCACCGACCTGCGCCTGCTGGATCTGGGCGACCGGCCCACACGGTCACAAAAGCGCCAGGAACAGCAGGACCGCCGCGGCGCCAAGGCGGAGGCCCGTGCCGAGCTGGAAGCCGAACGCAAGGCAGGCATCTGGACCGAATCCACCAACCGAGGCACCGTCAGGTCACACGTCATTGAGGCTGATTTGGCGGCGGACGGAGACTCCGGCGACACAGGTGCAGCGAAGAACTAATGGGAACCATGGGACAGGACCAGGGAGTTGCGCTGCGTTCCCGGGAGGAAATAGCCACGGCCGCGCGCATTGTGGTCAAGGTCGGTTCGTCGTCGCTCACCTCGGTGGCCGGGGGCATCTCCGAAACAGCCTTGAGGGGGCTCGTGGCTGTGTTGGCTCGGCGCCGTCTTGCCGGCACGGAAATCATCCTCGTGTCCTCGGGAGCCATTTCCGCCGGCCTGCTGCCCCTGGGTCTGTCACGCCGCCCCAAGGACCTTGCCACCCAGCAGGCCGCGGCCAGTGTGGGGCAGGGCCTGCTGATGGCGCAGTACAACCATGCGTTCTCCGGACACGGCGTCACGGCGTCGCAGGTGCTGCTCACGGCTGAGGACTTGACCCGCCGCCACCAGTACGTCAATGCGCACCGTGCCCTGGAACGCCTGCTGCACCTGGGCGTGGTCCCGATTGTCAATGAGAATGACACCGTGGCCACCCATGAGATCCGGTTCGGCGACAATGACCGGCTGGCCGCCCTCGTGGCCCACCTGGTCAAGGCTGACGCGCTGGTGCTGCTCTCCGACGTCGACTCCCTGTATGACGGCCCGCCCTCCGAA
>JBBSQT010000400.1:0-2147 GCA_038243775.1 Actinomycetales bacterium
CGCTGCCCCGCCACCGCGGACGGGCGCGGCCAGGAGATCGCGATCACCCCGGCCGGCTGGGACGCGATCCATGGCGCCGCACCCGGCCACGTCACGATGGTGCGCGAAACCATCTTCGACCCGCTCACCAAAGAGCAGCAGTGCCAGCTCTTTGAAACCCTGACCAGCATCCGCCGCGCCGCCGAAGAACGCGGCCTCTGGTGACCTTGCCGCACCAAGTGCGGGATACTTGTCACCATGGCGCATCGTAAAATCATCATCCTCGGCTCCACCGGTTCCATCGGCACGCAGGCGATCGACGTCGTCACCCGCGCCACCCTCCCCGGCGGCCAGCCCCGCTTCAGCGTCAGTGCCATCAGCGCCGGCGGGGGGAACCTTGAACTTTTGGCCGAACAGGCCGTTTCCCTGCGGGTCCTGGCCGTGGGCATTTCCACGTCCGACGCCGGGACCCTGCGTTCCCTGATTGACTCCCGTGCCGCCGCGGCCGGCCTGGGCGGTTTCGCACCGGTGATCCTGACCGGCCCGGACGCCTCCACCGTTATCGCCGCCTGGGGGGCCGGCACGGTTGACGCGGCCGACGTGGTGCTCAACGGCATCACCGGATCCATCGGCCTGGCACCAACACTTGCCGCACTGGGCACCACGGCGATCCTCGCCCTGGCCAACAAGGAGTCGCTCATTGTCGGCGGCGCGCTCGTGAAGGAAGCCGCCTCATCCGGACAGCTGGTGCCCGTGGACTCCGAACACTCGGCACTGGCCCAGGCGCTGCGCTCCGGCGCCGCCGGTGAGGTGGAGAAGTTGATTGTGACAGCCTCCGGGGGACCGTTCCGCGGGCGCAGCCGCGAGCAACTGGCGGATGTGACGCCCGAACAGGCGCTCAAGCACCCCACGTGGGACATGGGCCCCATGGTCACCACCAATTCGGCCACCCTCGTCAACAAGGGCCTGGAAGTTATCGAGGCGCACCTGCTTTTTGATGTTCCGCTGGACCGGATCGAGGCCGTGGTGCATCCCCAGTCGGTGGTGCATTCCATGGTGCAGTTCACGGACGGGTCAACCATCGCCCAGGCCTCGCCGCCGGACATGCGCCTGCCCATCGCCCTGGGGCTGGGCTGGCCGGAGCGCGTCCCCGGTGCTGCGCAGTCCTGCGACTGGACCAAAGCGGCCACCTGGACGTTTGAGCCGCTCGACAACGAGGCCTTCCCCGCCGTCGAACTTGCCAAGGAGGCCGCGCGTCGGGGGAGCACCTGCCCCGCCGTCTACAACGCGGCCAACGAGGAGGCCGTCCACGCTTTCCATGCCGGACGGATAGCTTTCCTGGATATTGTGGACACCATTGCGCAAGTTCTCAGCGAACACACACCCGGTTCGCAGCTCACGCTCCACAGCGTGCTGGATGCTGAAACATGGGCCCGCGCACGCACCAACGAGTTGCTCGCCGCCAAGGCCTGAGAACTTTTCAACGCAGGAAGTGAATTGTGACTGTATTGCTTTTTATTGGCGGCGTGCTCTTCGTGGCCGTCGGCATCGCCCTCTCCATTGCCCTGCACGAGGTGGGACACCTGGTGCCCGCCAAACTGTTCAAGGTCCGCGTCACCCGCTACATGATCGGCTTCGGCCCCACCATGTGGTCCCGGAAAAAGGGTGAAACCGAGTACGGCGTCAAGGCCTTTCCTGTGGGTGGATACGTGGCCATGATCGGCATGTACCCGCCGAATCCCGGTGACGGCAGCGTCCGGCCCTCCAGCACCGGAATGTTCCAGACCCTGGCCACCGAGGCGCGCAGTGCCGCCCACGAGGAGGTGCGGGCCGAGGACGCCAATCGTGTCTTCTACAGGCTTCCCGTCTGGAAAAAGATCATCATCATGCTGGGCGGACCCACCATGAACCTGCTGATCGGCGTGGTGCTCATGGCCATTTTGCTCATGGGATTTGGCACGGCCCAGGCCACAACCTCCCTTGGGGATGTCAACGCCTGCCAGGTGGCCTACGGCGACCCCGTGCCCAAAGACCTCAGCACGTGCACCAAAACCCCCGCCGCGGCGGCCGGTTTGCAGCCGGGGGACCTCATCGTCTCCTTCGACGGCAAGGCCGTCACCGACTGGAACACCTTCACCGGCTGGGTGCGTGCCACGGCCGGCCAGGCC
>JBBSQT010000401.1:0-2145 GCA_038243775.1 Actinomycetales bacterium
CGTGGCCTGCGGGGAAGTCGCGGAGGGGTCGTAGCCGGTGACAGTCATGGACGCCACGGCAGGGACGCCCACCTGGTGCCAGCCGTTGTTGGCGAACTCGTCCGCAGTGGCCAGCATGGCGTCATACGCGGAGCCGGTGGCCAAGTCCTTGAAGGTGTCCGGTTCCGGGCTGGCGGTCTCGGCGAGTGCCTCTGCCCTGGCCGTGGTGAAGTCCTGGACAGTGATTTTCGCGGCACTCTCATCGGCGGGCGGCATGGGCACGGCCAGAACCGGCGCGGGCGGAGCCTCCGTCTCGAGGCCAGGCGCGACGGCGGTGGGCGCCGGGACAGCAGGGGCTGCCGCCGCGGGGGAAGACGGGGCGGCGGTGCCGGCCGCGGCGGAAGAAGCAGCCGGCCCGGCCTGGGAACTCGCAGTGGCGGAAGAAGCAGCTGGCCCGGCCTGGGCACTCGCAGTGGCGGATCCGGCCCCGACCCGTTCCGTAGTGCCACCGGTCTTGGCCCATCCAGTGGTGAAGGCGACGATGAGCAGCACCACTGCAACCAGCACCACGGCGGCGGAACCAACCATCCACGCGGTGCGGCGGCTTCGGTGCGAGGCAGGAAGTTCTGGGCTGGACATGGAAATTCTCCTTGGGCCGCCCCGGCAAACCCGGAGGCGGACCGAGAGGTTCAGTGGTTGATGTCAATATCGTAAACCGAACAGCTGCAGAAACGTGTCTTTTGTGATAACGATTGAACTCGGGGGAGGAAAATATGGGGAACCAAGAAGTGGGGGAGCACTCAGCCACACGGGTGGCTGAGAACCCAAGCGAACATACAGGGGAAATCCGGGATGCTGCCCGGGGCGGGATCATCAGCATTGCCGGGGCCGGCACCAGCGCGGTCATGGGGTTCGCGCTGACCCTGGTCCTGGCCAGGACCTACGGCGATGCGGGCTCCGGCGTGGTCCTTCAAGCCATAGCCATTTTCTCCATTGCCCTCGGAGTGGCACGGACCGGGATGGACACAGCGGGGATCTGGATCCTCCCCCGTCTGGCCCTGGCTGATCCCGGCAAAATCCGCGGCACCGTCATGGCCCTGCTGGTTCCCACGGCAGTGGTGGGAACGGTCTTGGGCCTGCTGACAGGCCTGGTCCTTCCACGGATGGGCCTGTTCAACGGCCCGTATGAAGGCGAGGTGACAACTGCCATCACACTGATCAGCTGGTTCCTGCCGTGCGGGTCCGTCATGATGGTCGCGCTCGCCGCCACCCGCGGCCTGGGCAATGTGATCCCGTACACGGTGGTGGGGGCCATCGCAGTACCCGCCTCCCGCCCCATCGCCGTGTTGGTTGCGGCGTCCCTGGGCGGGGCCGCTGTTTCGGCGGCACTTGGGTGGGCTCTGCCACTGGCTGCGGGAATGGCTGCCGCGCTCGTGGCACTGTCGCTGCGGGTCAGGGACCACGAGCGCCGGGCCGGCGTGCACGGGGGCTTCATGCCCGACAAGGAGGTGCGCCGCAGCCTCTGGGAATTTGCGCTGCCGCGCTGGTTCTCCTCGGGCATTGAACAGTCCATCGTTTGGTTCGATGTCATCCTGGTCGGCGCCCTGGCCGGTGCAGGCGCGGCCGGAGTGTACGGGACCGCCAGCAGGTTCGTCACCGCGGGCTTGATCATTTCCACTGCCATGCGCATGGTCATTTCCCCCCGTTTCAGCGCCATGCTCAGCGAGAATCGAATCTCCGCCGTGCAGAAGCTGTATTCCACCACGGTGACGTGGATCGTGCTGCTGGGTGCACCGATCTACGGCTTGTTCATATTTTTTGCCCCGACAGTACTGGGCTGGCTTGGCGAAGACTTCCAACGCGGCAGCACCGCCCTCATCATTCTCAGCCTGGGTGCCCTTACCTCGCTCATGGCAGGCAACGTGGATTCGGTGCTCATGATGAGCGGGCGCAGCGGCTGGATGCTGGCCAACAAGACCGTGGTGCTGGCGGTGAACATTGTTGCCAACTTCATCCTTGTCCCGCGCTACGGAATTACCGGCGCTGCTGCGGCCTGGGCCGGCAGCATGTTCCTTGATGCGGCACTCGCGTCCATTGAAACCAGGATTTTCATCGGCGTGCGCTTTGATGCCCCCCGGGTGCTTTATGCGTTGTTGGTTGCCGCGC
>JBBSQT010000402.1:0-2142 GCA_038243775.1 Actinomycetales bacterium
GATCAGTGCGGGCAGTGCCGTCAGGAATGACCGGGCCTGCCCGGCCGTCAGGTTCAGCGGCGGGGCCAGGCGGATGGTGTTGGGGCGGGGGGCGTTGATGATGAAGCCGGCATCGAGTCCCGCAGCCACAACTCCGGCAGCGATGTCCTTGATGAGGTCAAAACCGATCAGGAGGCCGAAGGCACGCACCTCGGTGACGCCCTCGACCTGGGCCAGGCCGGTGGCGAAAACCTCGCTCACGGCATTCACATTGGCCAGCACGTGCTGGGATTCCAGGACGTGCAGGGTGGCCAGTGCGGCGGCCGTGGCGACGGGGTTGCCGCCGAAGGTGGTGCCGTGCTGGCCGGCGCTGAGCAACTGGGACGGGCCTTCGCCGAAGGTGACGATGGCGCCGATCGGGAAGCCGCCGCCCAGGCCCTTGGCCAGGGTCATGGCGTCGGGGGTGATGCCGGAGTCGATGCCGGCGAACCAGCTGCCGGTGCGGCCGATTCCGGTCTGGACCTCGTCCATGATCAGCAGTGCGCCGTGTTCGCGGGTCAGCTCGCGGGCGGCCTGCAGGTATTCGGCGGAAAGCGGGCGCACCCCGGCTTCGCCCTGGATGGGTTCGATGACGAGTGCGGCAACGGAGCCGTTCATCGCGGCGCGCAGGGCGTCAATGTCGTTGAACGCGATGTGGCGCACGCCGGCGGGCATGGGTTCGAAGGGTTCGCGGTAGGCGGCCTTGGCGGTCATGGCCAGGGCTCCCATGGTGCGGCCGTGGAAGCCGCCCTCGAGGGCCAAAATCGTGGGGCGTTCCTTGCCGCCGTGGGCGCGGGCCAGCTTGAACGCGGCCTCGTTGGCCTCGGTGCCGGAGTTGGCGAAGAACACCTTGGAGCCTGCCGGGGCCTGGCTCAGTTCCAGCAGTTTCTCGGCCAGGGCGATCTGCGTGGGGCTGGTGAAGAAGTTCGAGACGTGGCCCAGCGTGGAGAGCTGGCTGGCGATCACGGAGGTGACGAACGGGTGGGCGTGGCCCAGGGCGTTCACAGCAATCCCGCCCAGGAGGTCAAGGTATTCCTTGCCGTCGGCGTCCCAGACCAGGGCCCCGGCGCCACGGACCAGGACGCGCTGCGGGCTGCCGAAGACGCCCAGGAGGGAGTCCTTGTAGCGGGCGAGCCACTGCTCCCCCGTTCCTGTGCCGGTCACGGCCGCGGCGTTGGCGTTGGACAAATCGATGGCGTGGGCAGGCTCGGCGGCCGCGTGTTCTTCAGTCATCACTTCTCATCCTCATCCGGGAAAATTTGGGTCCCGTTGCCCTCAATGGTCATCAATTCCAGCAGGACGGAATGCGCGCTGCGCCCGTCCACAACAGCGGCACGGGCCACCCCGCCGTCGACCGCGGCAAGGCAGGCACCCATCTTGGGGATCATGCCGGACTCCAAGGACGGCAGCATCTCGCGCAGGGCGCTGGCACCGAGCTCGCTGAGCAGCGAGGACTTGTCCGGCCAGTTCGCATAGAGGCCTTCGACGTCGGTCAGGATCACCAGGCGCGACGCCCCCAGGGAGACGGCCAGGGCGGCAGCAGCGGTGTCGGCGTTGACGTTCAGCACGGTGGAGGCGTCCCCCACCTCCGGGGCCACCGTGGAAATCACCGGAATCCGGCCGGCTTCGAGCAGGTCGAGGATGGCGCCGGGGTTCACGCCGACGACCTCCCCGACGAGGCCCAGGTCAACGGGCAGCCCGTCGACGATGGTCCCGGTGCGCTCGGCCTGCAGCAGCGCCCCGTCCTCCCCGGAGAGTCCGACGGCGTACGCCCCGTGCTCGTTGATCAGGCCCACGAGCTCGCGGCCCACCTGGCCGGTCAGGACCATGCGGACCACGTCCATGGTTTCCGGCGTCGTGACGCGCAGCCCGCCCTTGAACTCGCTCTGGATGTCCAGGCGCTTGAGCATGGCGTTGATCTGCGGCCCGCCGCCGTGCACCACCACCGGCTTGATGCCCACATGGTGCATGAACACGATGTCTTCGGCGAACGCACGGCGCAGTTCGTCGTTGATCATGGCGTTGCCGCCGTACTTGACCACCACCACCGTGCCCGAAAACTGCTGAATCCACGGCAACGCCTCAATCAGCGTGCCGGCCTTGTCCTGCGCGGTTTCCACCGGA
>JBBSQT010000403.1:0-2137 GCA_038243775.1 Actinomycetales bacterium
ATTTTCCGGCTTGTTCGCGGCGCCCATGACAACTCCTTACTTGGTGATGCCCTTGTCCTTGAGCCACTGTGCCGCCGCGGCCGCCGGTTCCATTTTCTGGCTGCCCTCCACCTGGTCGCGCAGCGAGATCAGGTCTTCGGTCGTCAAAGTCTTGGAGACGTTGTTCAGTGCCGTCTTGGCGGCGTCGTTGATGCGATCCGTCTTCACGAGCGGGAGGACCTGCTGAGCCAGCCAGTTGTGCAGCGGATCCTCCAGCACCACGAGCTTGTTGGCGGGAATGTCCGGGGAGGTCGTGAAGATGTCGGCGACCTGGACTTCATCGTTCAGCAGCGCCTTGACTGTCAAGGGTCCACCGCCGTCGCTGATGGGCGTGAAGGCCTTGGGCACGCAATTGTAGATCTTCTCCAGACCGGGCAGCCCGTAGGGGCGGGTCTTGAATTCCGGCGGTGCGCCCAGCATCAACTGGTCGCAGACCTTCGCCAGGTCCTCAAGGGTTTTCAGGTCTCCGTACTTGGCGGCCGTCTCGGCGGTGACCACCATGGCGTCCTTGTCCTCGGCGGCGGAGGCATCCAGGACGGACAGGCCGCTGGGCAGTTTGTCTGGCAGCGCTGCCAGGATGCCTGCCGGGTCCGTCACGGTGTTGGAAGAATCGACAAAGCCCAGGAGGTTGCCGCTGTAGTCTGGGACCACGTCGACTGAGCCGTCCTCAATGGCCTTGATGTACACCTCGCGGGCGCCGATGTTCAGCTTGGTGCTGGCCTTGACCCCCGCCGCATTCAACGCCCCCGCATAGATCTCCGCGATGATGGCATTCTCCGGGAAGTTGGCCGAACCCACCACGACGTCGCCAGTGGAGCCACCGCCGGTTCCGCCGTCGGATGACGGTGCTGCCAGGGGAGTTCCCCCGCACGCGCTCAGGGCAAGGGCCAGGGACAGCCCCGCGGCTGCGCCAAGGAAAATGCGGCGGGTAGGTACGGTTTTAACTGTCATGATTTTTCTCCCATATACCGGATTGATTTCTTCACATTTTTGCTGACGGGCTGGTGGCCGCGGTTGCCGCCGGGGCAGTGGCCGCATCGCCGGCGGCCCTGGCGGCCGGACCTGGCACAGGGTCTCCGTGCGCCGCCCCTGGTGAAACTTTCGCCAGTCCCGGCGAAACCACGGCGCGCTGCAGCAGTGCCAACAGGCCGTCCAGCGCAATCGCCACGACAGCGATCACCACCGCACCGCCCAATACCTGACCGTAGTCCTGCACGGCCAAACCATCAATGATGAACCGGCCCAGGCCGCCCAAACTGATGAACGCCACGACCGCTACGGTGGAGACCACCTGCAGCACGGCCGAGCGCAGCCCGCCGAGCATTACAGGAAGGCCGTTGGGCACCTCGACGCCGAACAGGATCTGGGATTCGCGCATGCCCATGGCCCGGGCAGAGTCCACCAGGCTGCGGTCCACGGAGGAAATTCCGGCGTAGGTGCCGGTCAGGATCGGCGGCACCGCCAGCAGCACCAAGGCCCAAATGGCAGGCATGAGCGAGAGTGTGGAGGTGGCGATCAGTGCGAACAAGGTCATGATGCCCAAGGTTGGCAGCGCGCGCAGCATGCCTGCCATGGACACCACGACGACGCGTCCCCGGCCCGTGTGCCCCACATACAGTCCGATAGGGACCGCGATGACCAGGGAAAGGGCCAGTGTGAAGCCCGTATAGCCGAGGTGCTCCACGATGCGGGTCGGGATGCCGGCTGCGCCCTGCCAGTTGGCGGGGTCGCTCAGCCACTGCCACCCCTGGGCGAAGGGACCGGACGAGGTGTAGACGGTGGCGGGGTATGACCCGGCGGGATATGACCCGGCGGGGTATGACCCGGCGGGGTATGACCCGGCCAGCGCGGTGGCGGCGGGGATGCTCACGCGGTCACCGCCGTCGTGCTGGGCGAACTGGGCAAGCCGGGTGTGCCGGGCGAAAGGGTTGCAGCGCGTTTGCCGGCCCGCAGCCATGGGGTCAGCAGGCGCTGCAACAGGATCAGGACCACGTCCATGACCAGGGCCAGGACCAGGGTGCCCAGGATGCCGACCACAATTTCGGTGGGGAAATTGCGTTGCAGCCCGTCCGTGAAGAAGAAGCCCAGGCTCGGGATG
>JBBSQT010000404.1:0-2099 GCA_038243775.1 Actinomycetales bacterium
CCATCTCATTGAAGCCCGGCAAAAAGCCGGCCCGGACAGGAAACTGCTGACTTCCGCCCGCCAAGTCAGGCTTGCGCAAGACAAGTAGACTTGCACGGTGACTATTCTGACCCCTTATGAGGACATGCTTCGCGAGGTGCTGGCGAACGGCACCGCGAAGTCGGACCGCACCGGCACCGGCACGCGCAGCGTTTTTGGCCGCCAGCTGCGCTTTGACCTGAGCGAGAGTTTCCCGCTGATCACCACCAAGCGGGTGCATTTCAAGTCGGTCGCCCTGGAGCTTTTGTGGTTCCTGCGCGGCGATTCCAATGTGCACTGGCTGCAGGAAAATGGCGTCAAGATTTGGAATGAATGGGCGGACGACGACGGCGAGCTGGGCCCGGTCTATGGCGTCCAGTGGCGTTCGTGGCCCACGCCGGACGGCGAACACATCGACCAGATTTCCCAGGTCATGGAGTCCCTGCGTGAGAATCCTGATTCGCGCCGGCACATTGTCTCGGCCTGGAACGTGGGCGAACTGAAAAACATGGCGCTGCCGCCGTGCCACGCCTTCTTCCAGTTCTATGTGGCGCCCACCGAGGACGGGCGCGGCAAGCTCAGCTGCCAGCTGTACCAGCGCTCGGCCGACACCTTCCTGGGCGTGCCCTTCAACATTGCCTCGTACGCGCTGCTGACCATGATGGTGGCGCAGCAGCTGGACATGGAGCCCGGCGAGTTCATCTGGACAGGCGGCGACGTCCACATTTACGACGACCACGTGGCTCAGGTGGCCGAACAGCTTTCGCGGGACCCGTTCCCGTACCCGCAGCTGCGTTTCACGCGCAAGCCGGAGTCCATCTTTGACTACGCCTTTGAAGACTTTGAACTGGTCAACTACCAGCACCACCCCACGATTAAGGCCCCGATAGCCGTATGAGCGAGCTGCCCTCCACCTACCGCTTCACCCAGCCCATCGTGGGCATGATCTGGGCGCAGACCAACACCGGCGTCATCGGCGCCGGCGGCGGGATGCCGTGGCACCTGCCTGAGGACATGGCCCACTTCAAGCGCGTCACGCTGGGCCACCCCGTGGTCATGGGACGCAAGACGTGGGAGTCGTTCCCGGACAAGTTCCGCCCCCTGCCGGAGCGCACCAACATCGTGGTGACCCGCCAGAAAGGGTGGGGCGGCACGCCTGAGGCTAGTGGCGCCGTCGTGCTTGACTCGGTGGAGGAGGCGCTCGTTGAGGCGCAGTTCTCCCCGGGCGGCGACGCTGTGTGGGTGATTGGCGGCGGGCAGATCTTTGAACAGACCGCCGGGAACTGCAACGTGGCCGTGGTGACCGTCATCAACACCGACGTGTCCGGTGACACGCAGGCGCCGGAGCTTGGCCCTGATTGGTCGTTCCGCGGGGCAACGCCGCTGGAGGGCTGGCACACGTCCAAGAACGGCACTGAGTACCGGATCACCATGTGGGCCAGGGGCGAAACCGAGTTCACCGCCGAGTAGTGGCGGCCCTGCACCCGGCGGGATCGCACCGGCACGCGGCAGGACCGGCCCGCGGCAGGACCGGCCCGCGGTGGCGGGGAACGCACCGCGGTGGCGGGGAACGCCGTCGTGCGTGTTCACTGGGTGAAACCAACTTCGCCGGCTGCGCCCCACCCACTAAACTGGGCGCATGACCACTAACAACGTTCCTTCCGTCGGCCTGGTTGGCTGGCGCGGCATGGTCGGTTCCGTTCTGCTGCAGCGCATGCAGGACGAGGGCGACTTCGGCGACATCAACCCCGTCTTCTTCTCCACCTCCAATGCTGGCGGCACGGCCCCCACCATTGCCGGCGCCGGCGATGCCGGCACGCTCGAAGACGCCTTTGACATTGACACGTTGGCCAAACTTCCCATTATTGTCACCGCCCAGGGCGGGGACTACACCTCCCGCGTGCACGCCGAACTGCGCAACCGCGGCTGGAACGGGCTCTGGATGGACGCGGCCTCGACGCTGCGCATGAACGAGGACTCCATCATCGTGCTGGACCCCATCAACCGCGACGCCATCGACGCCGGCCTGGCCTCCGGGGTCAAGGACTATGTGGGCGGCAACTGCACCGTGTCCTGCATGC
>JBBSQT010000405.1:0-2092 GCA_038243775.1 Actinomycetales bacterium
CACCGTGGGGGCATGTTCCCTGCCGCCGACGACGCCAACCAGGCCGCCATCTGCCGCCGGACCGGCATCGTCAACGTCTTCGTGGGACAGGTGCCCGGCCGCCGCTGCGTCATCCCCGCGGAGGGCGGGCTTCCCGGGCTCCGCGGTCCGCCAGCGCGGCCTGGTCGGGAACGAGCCGGCGGAACACCAGCTCACTCACCGCCTCCGCAACGTCCGCGGGCGACAGCAGTTTCGCCGCACCGTGCCGGTTACCGCGGCCAACCCGGCGTCCACGGCGGCCGGCATGATCACGGAGAACCTGACGGGGGAGAGGTGCAGTTCCGCGCGCACGGCCTTGAGGTAGCCCAGCACACCATGTTCGCTGGCCGCATAGCTTGCCTCGCCGGGAGTTGTCAGGATGGAAGCGGCGGAGGCAGCAGTGATGAGGCGCCCGGTCCCGCGCGCCCCCATGGACGGCGTCATCAGCTTCACCCGCGAATGACCCCGAGCAGGTTGACCAAAATCTCAATGGCCCCCCTTTGGTCCTGGTCTCCAATGGCAACGTGGGCGCCAGCGACGGCCAGGCCCGCGGCAATGGCAAGGCCAACCCCCTTCGCGCCGCCGGATACGACGGCGACTTTCCCGGTCACATCAAGGGGCTACTGAAAAGGTAAGGGGCGTTCATTCCCGGCTCCGCCTGTCACCGTGCCGGGGGAACACTGTGGCACCGCCTGCTGCGCGCTGTTGGCCCCGGCGTCGTTCCCGGTCCAGATCCCACAAATAGTGGTCAAAATCCACTTCCATGGTGTGCCGGGGAGAGGCGTAGAACTGGTGCTTGTTGCGTTCATGGTCCCGGGCCATCTGGGCGCGGACCTCGTGCAGCGGCGGCGCGGCGTAGTTGCCGGCGAGGGTCTGGGCCACCCAGGCGCTCTGGGCTTCGGCCAGCGGCATGACCGCGCCCACGGGCTGGACCAGCCCAATGAAGAACAGGCCCGGCAGCTCCGGGTGGACGGTGCGTTTCCACAGGGGGAGGTCGTTGTCCCGCGCCGAAACCAGTGCGGGGTCCAGGAAAGGGAACGTGACCTTGTACCCGGTGGCCCACACGATCAGGTCCGCCACGGCCTCGCTGCCGTCCGTGAAGACAACAGAATCCCCGTCAAAGTGCTCGATGCCGGGCCGGACGCAAATCGTGCCGGCGGCTATCCGCTTCCGGATCTCCTCCGATTGCACCGGGTGGGACTGGCCCGGCCTGTGCGCCGGCTTGGGCAGCCCGTACCTGGCCAGGCTGCCGGAGGTGAGCGCGGCTATGCGCAGGCGCAGCCCCGTCACCCACCACGGCATCCAGCCCGGCAGGGTGACCTGGTCGCTGGGCCTGCCGAGCAGGAACTTGCGCAGCACCCATTGGCCGCGGCGGATGGAAAGGTTCACGCTTTTGGCCCGGTAGGAGCCTTCGACGGCGATGTCCATGGCCGAGTTTCCTGCGCCGACCACGACGACGTTGCGCCCGGCGAGCTGGTCCCCGGAGCGGTAGTTGTGGGCATGCAGCTGTTCGCCGTCGAAAGTTCCAGGATAGCCGGGCTCCGGCCATCGGGGGTCCCAGTGGTGGCCGTTGGCGACCATGACGGCGTCGTACTTCTCGGTTCGCTCCCCGTCGGGTCCCGTGACGGTCACCAGCCACCGGCCGCCGCTGTCCGGCCTGACCTGCTCCACCGTGGTGTTGAAGGTGATGGTGTGGCGGAAGCCGAAGTGGTCCGCGTAGTTCTCAAAGTAGGCGTGGACCAGCTCGTGCCGGGGATAGGGCGGATAGTCGGGCGGCACGGGGAAATCGGAGAATGCCATGCGCGCGCAGGAGGTGTTGATCTCCAGCGTCTGGTAGCAGGCGGAGGTGCCGTTCGGGTTCTCGAAGAGCCAGTTGCCGCCAATTGCGGTGCCGCGCTCAAAACAGTCAAAAGGCACTCCCGCCAGGTAGAGCGCCTTCGCGGCGGCGAGCCCGGACGAGCCGGCACCGATGATGCAGGTGCGCGGCAGGGACTGGTTCGCCGGGACGGGGCCAGTCACCGGATCGACGAGGTGCTCGGGCTTCACTAGATAGGACATGCGAGCAGTATCACAC
>JBBSQT010000406.1:0-2081 GCA_038243775.1 Actinomycetales bacterium
GAAGCCGTTTTACTCGTTCCATCGTGGACACCTTGTTCCGGCGTCGAACCAGCCCTGCGGCTGTTATCTTGCCGGGAATCGGCATGTGGGCAAGAAGCCGCCCCTTGCACCCGGCCCGCAACCGTTCTAGCGACGGGAGAACAGCCCGATGTCGGCGCAACGCGCCAAAGCCAACAGCAAGCCCCCCATGCCGCGCACCAAGAACCTGTCAATCAAGAATCCGTCAATCAGGGGCCCTGAACTCTACGGTGAGCTTCGCGAGGACGGTGCATCGGAGCAGAAGGCAGCCAGGATCTCCAACGCAGCAGCCAAGGATGGTCGGAGCACGGTGGGACGCCGGCGTGGAAAAGCCGGCGATGAGAACGACTGGACGGTCGTTGAACTGCAGAAGAAGGCCAAGGACCTTGGCTTGAGCGGCTGGTCAAAGAAAATCTCCCACCCCGGTTCCCCTGGTGCCCTGCCCGCCGGATCCGGCACTGCCACCCATTCCGCGAACTCACTCATCCGGCGCACCTGGCAAACCTTGACGGCAAAAAGCCGGCCCGCCCCATGTTTGGGCGGCCCGGCTTTTCACTGAACGCCTGGCCGTTCGGCGGGAGCTAGAACTTTGCCGGCAGCGTAGTGGGCTTGATGGCGGGACGCGTGGCCTCGAAGGCGGTGATGGCCGGTTCATTGCGCAGCGTCAGGCCGATGTCATCCAGGCCCTCGAGGAGGCGCCAGCGGGTGTAGTCGTCAATCTGAAACGGAGCCACAACGGTGCCGGCGGTGACCATCTTGGCCACCAGGTCCACCGTGACCGCGGTGCCGGGAGCGTTCTCCAGGACCTTCCAGATCAATTCGATGTCGTCCTGGGCGAGCTCGGCCGCCACGAGACCCTGCTTGCCCGAGTTGCCGCGGAAAATGTCGGCGAAGCGGGAGGACAGCACGGCCTTGAAGCCGTAGTCCTTCAAGGCCCAGACGGCGTGTTCGCGTGAGGAGCCCGTGCCGAAGTCGGCGCCGGCAACCAGCACGGAACCGGCCGTGTACGGTTCCTGGTTCAGGATGAACTCCGGATCCTTGCGCCAGCTGGAGAACAAGGCGTCCTCAAACCCGGTGCGGGTGATCCGCTTCAGATAGACCGCAGGGATGATCTGGTCCGTGTCCACGTTGCTCTGGCGCAGCGGAACACCAACCCCGGTGTGGGTGGAAAACTTTTCCATGGTGTGAGCTCCTTACGCTGCGTTGCTGGCGGTTGAGATGCCGGCCGGTTCGAGGTCCGACGGCGAGCTGAGCGTGCCGCGGATCGCGGTCGCAGCAGCCACCACGGGAGAGACCAGGTGGGTGCGCCCACCCTTGCCCTGACGGCCCTCGAAGTTGCGGTTGGACGTGGACGCGCAGCGCTCCCCCGGCTCGAGTTGGTCCGGATTCATGCCCAGGCACATGGAGCAGCCGGCAAATCGCCATTCTGCACCGAACTCCAGGAACACCTTGTCCAGTCCCTCGGCTTCCGCCTCCAGGCGGACGCGGGCCGAGCCGGGAACCACCAGCATGCGGATGTTCGGGTCCTTTTCGCGGCCGCGGATGATGTCAGCCGCAGCGCGCAGGTCTTCAATGCGGGAGTTGGTGCAGGAGCCCAGGAACACCGTGTCAACACGGATGTCCTTCATGGGGGTGCCGGCTTCCAAATCCATGTAGGCCAGCGCACGCTCGGCGGCGGCCTTGGCGTTTTCGTCGCCGAAGTCGGACGGGAACGGGATGGTGTCACTGAGCGAAACACCCTGGCCCGGGTTGGTTCCCCAGGTCACGAACGGGTCCAACGTGTTCGCATCCAGGAAGACCTCGGCATCAAACTCGGCGTCGTCCTCTGTGGGCAGGGACTTCCAGTACTCAACGGCAGCATCCCACTCTTCGCCTACGGGGGCATGTGCGCGGCCCTTGAGGTACTCGAAAGTGGTCTGATCCGGGGCGATCATGCCGGCCCGGGCGCCAGCCTCGATGGACATGTTGCAGATGGTCATGCGGGCATCCATGGACAGTGCACGAATCGCAGATCCGCGGTATTCCAGCACGTACCCCTGGCCGCCGCCGGTGCCGATCTTGGC
>JBBSQT010000407.1:0-2060 GCA_038243775.1 Actinomycetales bacterium
GCTGCTCTCGCACCAGGCCGGACTGGTGGGGGTGCAGGGCGGCTTCACCATGGAGGACTACAACGACCTCCCGGCCGCGGCAGACCGGCTGGCCGCCATGGCGCCGATGTGGCGCCCCGGCAGCGGCACCTTCGGCTACCATGCATTGACCCTGGGCGTGTTCCTGGAAGAACTGTGCCGCCGGGTCACGGGCGAACGCTTGCAGGATCTGTACAACCGGCGCATCCGCGTGCCCTTCGCGGCCGACATGTTCTTGGGCCTGCCGGAATCCGAGGATGCCCGCTACCGCGCCGTGTTGTTTGACGAGGAGCCCGCACTGGCATTCTTTGACCCGCATTCCATCGCAGGGGTGTCCGGCAACGTCCAGGCGGGAAACCTGCTGGCCATGCCAAACCTTCGCAGCGTGCGGGCGGCAGGCAGCACGAGCGGTGCCGGGGTGGGCTCCGCCGACGGCCTGGCCCGCGTCTATGCCGGGGCGGTCACCGGGATTGGCAACCAGCCGGCCTATCTGAACGCCGGGACCATTGCCCTCATGACGGAGGAGCAGGTGTGGGGCCTGGACCGGGTCTTCTGCGAAACGAGTGCTTTCGCCGTGACGTTCATGAAGTCCCACCCGCGCATGGACTTTGGCAGCGCCCAGGCATTCGGCCACGAGGGGGCCAACGCGTCCCTGGGCTACGCGGATCCGCTGTACGGGGTGGGCTTCGGCTATGTCCCGGCCCGCAGCGAGGAAGGCGCGACGGCTGGGCGCGCCATGCAACTGAGCGCGGCTGTTCGCAGGGTGCTGCTGGGCTTATAGCCGTTCGCACGGCTGCGGTGCGGCGCCCCGCACCGCGGCGGCGCATGCCGCTACTTGAGCGCTTTCAGCGCCTCCGGGATGGCCCGGTGGAACGTTGGGTACGCGTAAATCATGGACGCCAGCGTGGCCACCGGGATGCGGGCGTGCACCGCCAGTGCCAGCATGGACAGCACCTCGCCTCCCATGGGACCCACCGACGTGGCACCCACCAGCACCCCCGACTCGGCATCCTCAACGACCTTGATGAACCCCGCATTTCCGGATTTGTGGATCCAGCCGCGGGTGGAATCCGCCAGCTCCGTCATGCCCACCCTGACCGACACCCCGGCGTCCCGCGCCTGCTTTTCCGTGAGGCCCACAACGCCGATTTCCGGATCCGTAAACGTCACGCGCGGCACGGCGTGCAACTGCGCGGCGCCCCGATCCGGCTGCCCGGAATGTCGCGCCAAAATATGCCCTGCCACAATGCTGCCCTCGTACATGGACATGTGCGTGAACGCTCCGGCCCCCGCGGCATCGCCCACAAGATAGAGACCGTCCGCCAACTGCATGTGCCCATCGAACGCAGGTGCACCCCGCCCGTCCCAGCTGATCCCCGCCTGGGAAAGTCCGACGCCGGCCAGCGCCTGGCTGCGGCCCGTCGCCACGAGCAGCTGCTCGGCCATGAGACGCTGCGTCCCGGTGCCACCGTCGGACACGTCCACCCGGAACCTGCCTTGGGCATGCTCCACCCCGGTCACGGTCTTGTTCCCCAGGATCTTCACGCCCTCATTGCGCAACACCGAGGCCAGCAGTTCGGCGGTCTCCGGCTCCTCACGTGAGAGCAGGCGGGACCCGCGCAGCACCATGGTCACCTTGGTGCCAAAACGGGTGAACGCCTGTGCCAGCTCCACCGCGATGGGTCCGCCACCCCACACGATCAGCGACTTGGGCGCAGATTCGGCCTGGACGGCCTCCCTGTTGGTCCAGAAAGGTGTCTCAGCAAGGCCCGGAACGGAGGGAACGGCAGGGTTGGTGCCCGGATTGAGCACCACGGCGAGGCGGGCCCGGAAGGTGGGGTGGCCGCCGTCGGGCGTGGAAACCGTCACCTCGCGGGGACCGGTGAGCCGGCCAACGCCGCGCACCAGCCGCCCGCCCTTGCCCGTGAACCGGTCGGCGGCGGCTGTGTCATCCCAATTGTCGGTGCCCTCCTCGCGGATGCGGCGGGCCACGGGCGTGAAGTCCGCGGTCACGTCAACGGTGCCGGCCAGGTCCGGGACCC
>JBBSQT010000408.1:0-2052 GCA_038243775.1 Actinomycetales bacterium
CTGGTCGCCGGCGAAGTCGTCAACCAGATCAGCGTCCCGGCGTCGGTGGCCGCCGACGCCAAGGTCGCGCTGGAACGGATGCTGGCGGCCCGGCCATGATCCGCACCGACCTGCTGGTGGTCGGCTCCGGGGTGGCCGGGCTCTACGCCGCACTGTGTGCCACGGCCCGCGGCATGAGCACCACGCTGCTGACCAAGGACAAGCTGGCTGACTCCAACTCCTGGTACGCCCAGGGCGGGCTGAGCGCCGTTGGCCCTGACGGGATTGCTGCCGGGGACTCTGTGGCCAGCCACGTTGCCGACACGCTCACCGCCGGGGCGCGACTGAACGACGAGGACGCGGTGGCGACAATGTGCTCGACCGCCTGGGATCACGTGCAGGCCCTGCTGGAAACCGGAGCGGTCTTCGACACCGAAGCGGACGGGACCCTTGCGTTGGGCCTGGAAGCGGCGCACAACCATCCGCGGATCCTGCACGCCGGCGGGGACGCCACAGGCAAGGGGCTGGCCAGCGCGCTGATCGCCGCCTGCCGCATCCAGGAAGCGGACGGAAAGCTGGAGATCCGCGAACACGCCTTTGTCACCGCCCTGCTCACCGAGGCGAACCCGGAAGCCGATGAACCGGCATTCAGGGGCACGCGGGTCTGCGGCGCCCGGGTGCTGGATGCCAACGGGGGTACCGAAGAAGTCGGGGCCCGTGCTGTTCTGCTTGCCACCGGAGGCGCCGGGCAACTCTTTGCCGCCACCACCAACCCGGCCGGAGCCACCGGCGACGGGGCCGCGCTTGCCTACAGGGCAGGTGCGGCGGTCGCGGATGCCGAATTCATCCAGTTCCACCCCACGTTGGTGTCCCCGGGTGGCTTCATGGTCTCCGAGGCGGTGCGCGGGGAAGGAGCGGTGCTTCTCAACCAGTACGGTGAGCGCTTCATGCGCCGGATCCATCCCGCTGCCGAGCTTGCACCGCGCGACGTTGTGGCACGGGCCATCCACGGGGTACGTGCCGAAGGCGGGACCGTGCATCTCGATGCCCGGGCCGTGGAGGCAACACGCGGGCCCGGGTTCCTGGCACGCAGGTTCCCCTCCATCACCGCCGAACTGGCGAGGCTCGGCTACGATTTGGCAACCCAACTTGTGCCGGTCACCCCGGCGGCCCACTACTGGATGGGCGGGATCCTCACCAACGACACCGGAGCCACGACGCTCCCCGGGCTCTACGCCGCCGGCGAGGCCGCCTGCACAGGGGTGCACGGGGCCAACAGGCTCGCATCGAACTCTCTGCTTGAGGCCCTGGTCTTTGCCTGGCGCACCGTGGTGAACCTCCCGGGAGATCCCTGGGGGATCGCACCGGATGGCAACCTGCCGGAAAGCAACGCGACGATCACGCTGCTCGATGTCCCCGGGCCGGACATGACCCCAAGCTCGGGAGCCGGCACCGACATGGAACTGACCGCGCTGCAGGCCCTGGCCCAAAGGTACCTGGGCGTGGAACGCACCGAGCAGGGGCTGCGCGCGGCACTGGCGCAGCTACAGTCCTGGAGTGTGCAAGGCACCGACCGTGCTTCCCATGAACGAGCCAACCTGCGCACCGTGGCAATGCTCGTTGCCACCGCCGCGTTGAGGCGCGAAGCCTCCGTTGGGGCGCACCACCGCCTCGATGCCCCGCGTGCCGGAGCCCCGACGCACGGGCAGTCGCCGCGCTACGCCCAGCGAGCCCTGGGCGCCACTACCGAACTGAACCTAAGGACCAAGACCCTTGTCTAGCACCGCCACCCACGCATCCGCCCGTACAGCTACCCTTCTGCCCGTCCCAGCCCGCACCATCAACAAGATTGTGTTGGCCGCCCTGGAGGAAGACAACCCCCGCGGGGATCTGACCGGCAACGTGCTGATTGGTGCCCACGCACAGGCACGCGCCGCGGTCATTGCCCGCGAACCGGGCATCTGCGCGGGCCTGGAAACATTCATTGCCGCCATGAAGCTATGCGACCCGGCCCTGGAACTGGTGCCCGCGCTCGCCGACGGCGAGCATTTCAACACCGGTGACACGCTGATC
>JBBSQT010000409.1:0-2050 GCA_038243775.1 Actinomycetales bacterium
AGTGCGGCCAAGCCAACATTCGGTTCGGCGACGCCCAACCTGTTCAACAACTCACCGAGGGCCTTTCGGAGCGCGGCAAAGACCTGCTCCGCCCAACCCGGTTTGGCGTCCTGATAGACCTGGCGGGCCAATTCCTCCTGCGCCCAATGGCGCGCCTGATCAGCCCCCGGGACGACGGGGACTTCTGCGGAGAGCAGCGCAGCCGGATGCCATGTCAATCCCATGGGTGCGGCGCCCTAGTGTCCGTAGGGACCGGGCTGCCCGCCCGTGCCACCGTAAGGGCCCTCCGGTGCGGAGCCGTTGGGTGCGGAGCCGTTGGGTGCGGAGCCGGGGTAGGCGCCGGCGGGCACGGGGAAGCCGGGGATCCCGCCGTCGTCCTTGCCATTTTCGGATTTCTTCAGCAATGCGATGTCGAAACCGTCGCGGCGCATGCGCAGGTCAACGTAAATCAAGCCCATGACACCTGTTTGGAAGGCGAGGGTGACGGCGCCGACCAGGGCGGCGATGATCATCGTGAGGCCTTGGCTGACCATCAGGATCGAGAAGGTTTGCTCGGCGGTGGCTTCCCCGCCCACCAGCACCGGGGCCAGGAAACTTGCCAGGAGTGAGACCGGGGTGGTGATGACGCCGCCGATCACACCGGCAATGATGGCGGCCAGGATCGCGGTGCCAAAGGTGCGCCACCAGTTGCTGCGTGTCAGCTGCCAGGAACGCTTGACGGCGGCGACGGCTCCAAGGTTCTCCACCACGATGGCGGCCGGGGCGAGCAGGACTTTCGTGCCAATCCAGATGGCAGCCGCGACGAACGGCAGGGAGGCCAGGAATGAGAGGCCGATGACGCCCAGAATCGCGCCGTCGCTGCTGGTGGCGCCCAGGGCGAATATCAGGCCCACCACAATGCCGGCAAAGAGCACGATAACAACTAGGAATGCGGCGGCATACAACAACGCCAGACAGATGAGCGATCCCACGCGGGGCTTGGTCAGCCGCCACATCTGCCCAAACGAGGTCTTGCGGTTCAGGACGGCACGCAACACCGGGACCACGAGCGCACCCTGCAGCACCATTTGCACAATCACCGACAGGAACGCAGTGAGGAGCATGGACAGTGAAAAGGTGATCAACTCGCCGCCCAGCGCATTGAGGGCGGCGGGATCGCCCGCGTCGATGGATCCGCCGACGGAGGAAATGCTGGTGATCAGCCCGCGGAACGCCACGAACATGACCAGCAGTGACAGGAGCGCCGTGGCCATCTGAAAGATCAGGGCCGAGCCGAACATGGCCTTGCCGTTGCGGCGGGCGGTCTGAAAGGCACCGTCAAGAATCTCGCCCAGACCCAGCGGTCGCAGGGGAATGACGCCGGGCTTGGGCGGGAGCACGTAGCCGCCATAACCGGGCTGGCCAAACTGCTGCTGGGGTTGGCCGTACTGTCCCCATTGGGGTGCCTGCGGTGCCTGCGGTGCCGGTGCCGGTGCCTGCGGTGCCGGTGCCTGCAGGCCCTCATGTTGCCATTGCGGTTGCTGCGGAGGTTGCGGTGTGCTTCCGCCCTGGCCCTGCGGGTCAATCGGTGGCTGCTGCGGTTCCTGCGTCATTTTGCTCCCTGTCCTGCCGTCTGCATGGATCAAACCCTATCCGGAATCGACAAATTCGTCCCAGCACTCACAATCCCGTGCCCAAGGTTTCACAGTAAGGCGCCATTGACGGTCCCGCTCCCTGCGCCTGTAGCGAATATCGCGCAAAAAGCTGCTCCAGATGCGCCTGTGTGGAGCGTCGATGCGGACATTGTGACGGGAATAGGCAAACATAGAGGTATGAAGGCACGTATTTTAGTTGTTGACGATGACGAGGCACTTTCCGAGATGATCGGCATTGTGCTGCGCAATGACGGCTTTGACCCTGTTTTTTGTGCCGACGGGGCTAAAGCACTGGGCGTCTTCCAGGACACCAAACCGGATCTTGTCTTGTTGGATCTGATGCTGCCAGGCATGGACGGCATCGAGATCTGCCGGCTCATCCGCGCCGAATCCGACGTGCCCATCGTGATGCTCAC
>JBBSQT010000410.1:0-2049 GCA_038243775.1 Actinomycetales bacterium
AACGATTCCCCAAACGACCACTCACACCCCAACTCGATGACTACGTCGCCATCAACGACCCCCAACAAAGAACCTCACAACACACCAACCTCTCCCAAACAGGTTGACAAATACCGCCGGACGGGCGCGAGAATGGGGGACGGGCGCGAGAATGGGGGACGGGCGCGAGAATGGGGGACGGGCGCGGCGAGGGACATCTAATCGGGCGTCGCCAGCGCATGCCGTCGCCGGCAGTTACCCGCCCGAGGTGTCCAGTTCGGCGCCCGTGAGTTCCTCTTTTTCCAGGCCGCTGACGGTGCGCGCATCCAGCCAGCCGGCGGGCAGGGCGGTGCGTTTGGGTGTGCCTGCACGGCCGCGGGGGCCCTCGGCGTCAACGCCCGGGTATTCCCCTGACATGTCCAGCTGGTCCAGCAGCCCGCGCAGCACCTCGAGGGTCGGCACCGAGGCCAGTGCGGCGCGCAGGTCGCCGCCCACCACATAGCCCTTGAAGTACCAGGCCATGTGCTTGCGGATGTCGCGCAGGGCCTTGTTTTCGTCGTCGAACGTGTCAATCAGCAGTTCGGCGTGGCGGTACACGGCGGCGGCCACTTCTGCCATGCCGGGCTTGTGCCTGGCGTCGGAGCCCTCGAAGGCTGCCATCAAATCGGCAAAGAGCCAGGGCCGGCCCTGGCAGCCGCGGCCCACAACGACGCCGTCGACGCCGGTCTGGCGCACCATGGCGACGGCGTCCTCGGCACTCCAAATGTCGCCGTTGCCCAACACCGGGACATCCGGCAGTGCCTCGCGGAGCCTGGCGATGGAATCCCAGTCCGCCTTGCCGGAGTAGAACTGGTTTGCGGTCCGCCCGTGCAGCGCGACCGCAGCCACACCGGCGTCGCGCGCAATGCGCCCGGCCTCAAGATAGGTCAGGTGGTCCTCGTCAATGCCCTTGCGCATCTTGATGGTCAGCGGCAGCCCGCCCCTGGACGCCTCGCGCACGGCGGTCTGGACAATGCCGGTGAACAAATCCAGCTTCCACGGCAGGGCGGCGCCGCCGCCGCGGCGGGTGACCTTGGCCACGGGGCAGCCGAAGTTCAGGTCAATGTGGTCCGCGTGGTCCTCCTCGACCAGCAGGCGCACAGCCTTGCCCACCGTTTCGGGGTCCACGCCGTACAGCTGCACGGAGCGGATCTTCTCATCCGGATCGTGGCTGATGAGCCGCATGGACTCGGGGGTGCGCTCGACGAGGGCACGGGAGGTCACCATTTCGGAGACAAACACCCCGCCGCCGTGTTCGCGGCAGAGCCGGCGGAAGGCGGTGTTGGTGATGCCGGCCATGGGGGCGAGCACCACGGGGGTGTCCACCGTGATGTTGCCCAATTTCAGGGGCGGGAGGTCGAGTTTGGTGTCACTGGTGGGGATGTCTGTTACGGTCACCCGTCAATTCTCTCAAACCCATGCAAATTAAGCCCCTGGTCATTAATCACCGCGGATGCGCTCCACCAGCAACGCACCTGCCCTTTTGAAGCAGTGAACAACATCACGGCGCAGCGGCCCTCCCCGGGTTGCCAATTCACCTCGCAAAGTGATTAGACTGACTAGTCAGTCTAAAGATGAGAGAAGGAACCACTGTGCATGTACACGCCACCGGCCTTGCGCTGGCAGCCGGCCGCGGCCCGGTTTACGGCCCGCTGACATTCGAGCTCGACTCGGGCCTCACGGTCCTGCGCGGTGACCCCGGCAGCGGGCGCACCTCCCTCCTGCTCACCCTCGCCGGCCGCATGAAGCACGACGCCGGAACCCTCGCCGTGGGCGGGATGGCACTCCCCCGCAGCCTCCGCCCCGTGCAAAAACTCAGCGCCATCGCCGGCTTCTCCGGCATTGACGACCTTGAAAATTCGGTCACCGTGGCGGCCACGCTCCGCGAGCGCCGCGCCTGGCTGTCCCCATGGTGGTCCGTGGTGCGCAAGCTCAACGACGTCGATGTCGCCGAGATCTGCGCCCCTGTCTTCGGCGGGCAGCCCATCCCCCACGCCAACACCGTCATCTGGGACCTGGACGAGTCCCAAA
>JBBSQT010000411.1:0-2025 GCA_038243775.1 Actinomycetales bacterium
GCCCTCACCGCCGTCGTCAATCCCATGCTCTCCGTGGGTGCGGCGAAGGTGCGCGGGGCTGAAACGCTCGTCGTCGGCGAATAGCCGAAGAGCGGGCTGACCGGTATATTTCCCGGCGACTATTCCTCAAGCGCTCCCATTGCTCGCAAGCTCGCGCCGGGACCCTCGCGCTTGTGGCTCCAGACACCACGGCCGCGGACGGCCTTGGGAGTCTCCGGTACGTCGCCTACATAAAATACCGGCTCAGCCCGCTTCCCAACGTTTTTGCACACTTCCGGCGGCGGTTCCGGTCCCGGAGCGGGGATGGCGCGATTTCCTTTCCTTGGGTTCGCAAGCTCACCGGGGAACCCTTGGAAATCTCTTGCCAAGGTCGTCCGCGGGCGGGGAAATCCTGCTGCTCGCGAGAGGACCGAACCCGCCTCCGCCCCTTTCCGAATCAAGCGCCAGCCACCTCATTCAACCGAAGGACTGATCGCAGCCCATGGGCCATTCGCATTCGCAGGTAGATGAAACGGCCCTGAGCCGGCCGGAGCTGCGCCGCCGCAAGGCTGTGCGGCGCCGGGCGGTTGGGCTGCTCACATGGATTTTGGCTCCGCTGGCCGTGGTGACCGTGGCGGCCATGATGCTGCTGTGGCCGGCCGCCGACTCCGGCCCGGCACCGGCCGGCAACCCCTACGCGGCGGCCCCCGGCGCCAGCATCGATTCGGGCAAGGTGCAGCGGACCGCCACCGAGGACTGCTCCTTGAACGCAGGCGGCGCGGCCGGCACCAGCTGCTTCATCGCCTGGACCGCTGCCAAGGGCCTGCCCGAGACCCCGGTGCTGATCAGCCCTGACATTGTGCAAACCCGCGGGGTGCACGCCGGCGACACCATCAGCTACCTGAACCTTTCGGGCCTGGCCGCCATCACCGGTGCCGAGCACAGCGGGCCCGGCTACATCTTCATGGACTTTGTGCGCACCCTGCCGATGGGCCTGCTGGCGCTGGTGTACGCCGTCGTCGTGGTGGCCGTCGCCCGCTGGCGGGGGCTGCGCGCCATGGTGGGATTGGCCGGTGCCTTCGCGATTTTGGCCTGGTTCATCCTGCCTGCCCTCGCCCAGGGCGAGCCGCCACTCCTCGTGGCCATGGTGGGATCCTCGGCCATCATGTTCGGCGTGCTTTATTTCGCGCACGGTTTCTCCGTGCGCACCTCCACGGCGCTGCTGGGCACCCTGTTCGGGCTGGCGGTGACGGCCGTGCTTGCTGCCTGGGCCGTGGACGCGGCCGCCCTGACGGGAACCTCCGGGGAGTATTCCTATCAGCTGCTGAACCAGACAAACGGCATGTCGCTGTCGGGGATGATCCTGTGCGGACTGGTGATCTCCGGGTTGGGCGTGCTCAATGACGTCACGATCACCCAGTCCTCGGCCGTCTGGGAAATGCATGAGCTGGCACCGGAGACCAGCACCCGGGAACTGTTCACCGCGGCCATGCGGATCGGCCGGGACCACATTGCCTCCACCGTGTACACGATCGCCTTCGCCTACGCCGGCAGTGCGCTGCCGGTGCTGCTCATGGTCTCCCTCTACGACCAGGCGCTGCTGACGGCACTGACCGGTGCCGAGCTGGCCGAAGAAATAGTCCGGATCCTGGTCGGCTCCATCGGCCTGGTCCTCGCGATTCCGGTCACGACGGCGGTGGCCGTCGCCGTGGTCAAAGCCACGGGCGGGCCTGCCGCCAAGACTGCCACTGTGCCCGCACGCAGGACGGGCGCGGCCGCCACTGGGACCGGCGCAAAGACATCAGCCGAGACCGGCGCGCAGACCCCCACATCGGGGGGTGTGCTCGCCGCCACAGCCACAGCCACAGACGGGGCCGCAACTGCTGATTGATTGACGGTGCCCGGAGCAAGGAGTAGATTGCCCTCGGGTCCGCGAACCGGCAACCCGGCCGATTTTTGCAGGATTCCCGTCGTCGGGAGGCGTCGCGCCATGAAAATTGCCATCAGAACTGTTGCCTGGGCGATTGCCTTGCTGGTTGCCGTGCA
>JBBSQT010000412.1:0-2016 GCA_038243775.1 Actinomycetales bacterium
CACGGTGCCGGGCTCAACTGCATTGGGCTCACCAACTGGCGAGGCAACCATGGTTGGTTCAACGGCAGACTGGCCCGGAAGCTCGTTCGCTGTTGCTGGCGGGATTGACAGCATGGCCGCGACGAGTGCCGTCAGCACAGCCCCGGCCAGAATGGTTTTACGCATGGGGCTCATCCTTCGACCGAGACAACTGGTTCACAAACGGCATCTTTGTCGTCTGCTTGTGCGAAATAGTTCCGCGTGATGTGTGCTTCGCTGTCCGCGGGGACTTCTTGAACAACCAAGTCGTGGCCTTTGACCTGCATGCCAACGGTCACGGCGATGGCAACTGTGAAAGTTCGGGATTGAGGCTGGTCGTTGACCAGGTCCGCCTCAAATGACCACGACCCGGTGTCATCGGCGGCACATTTGACATCTCGGAGGTAGTCACCGGCCTGAGTGCCGACGAGCGGGGAACTGGTCGTGAGCAGGGAATCCGTGGCGGGTGGCCCTCCCGTTGATGGGCCCGACCCTCCGCTGATCGGCGGCGGACTCGTTGAGCCTGCGCCACCTCCTGGGGATCCGGTGCACGCCGTCAAGGCCAGGCCCGTCCCCACTAGAACTGCAAGAAATTTCGCTTTCATGTCCGCCCCGATCACCGCTCATCCCCACATGGAGTGATTTGAGCGTATCAGGCGGTATTGTTCGCTTCCACGCAGTTCCGCAAAAGACGGCACATGACATCGGGCGCCGTTGAGCCCTGCCGACAAAAAGCGCGAAGACAATAGCGCCGCGTACGCAGCCACAGGACGTTGGTGTGGGGCTCAGTTGCCTTTCCACGCCGTAGAAATTCGGGCGCCCGCGTCCAGAACTGCGGCCGCAGCCTTGTGCCCGGCAGCAGCCAGGGATGCATTGGCAGCAACCCAGTCCACGCGGCGTTGCCTGTCGGCCTCCGTGTACGGAACTGAGAGCAGCTCGATCATGGCGGAGGCAACGCCCTGCGGATCGTAGGCGGCGGCAATGCCCAGCCCGCCTTCCTCGACAATCCCAGCGCCGGCGCCTTGCCCGGCGAAAACCACCGGGGTGCCGCAACCGGCGGCAGCGTAAATCTTGGTGGGCTTGGCAAAGTCGTAGCCCTGGCCGGGCTTAATGCTCACCAGCGCACCGGCCGCCCCGCGAATCCAGTCGGCTGCCTCGGCTGGCGCCACAACCCCGCCGAAGTGCACTCCCCCGTGCACCAGCGCCTCGGCGCACTTCTTCAGGTTCTCCTCGTCGGTGCCCTGGCCGAAGAACCGCAGCTCAACGTCCGGGAACTTCTCGCGCACCAGCGGCAGGGCCTTGATGAAAATGTCCGCCCCCTGCCATTCGCTCATGGTGCCGGTGTAGATGAAGTACGGCGCAGGGGCCTGCGCAACAATGCCGGAAGGGGTGAAGACGCCCGTGTCCACGCCGTTGCCGGCCACGGCGATGCGACTCGCAGGCACGTTGAACCTGGCAACTTGTTCGGCGACGGGTTCGGAGACGGCAATGACCGCGGCGGCCCGGCGCAGCACGAAGCCCTCCACGGCGCCGAGCACCTTTTTCACCACGGGCGGGACGTCCATGGCGGACAGTGCCTCGCTCCAAATGTCCGCTGCATAGTACACATACGGGCGACGGCGGATCAGTGATGAGATGGCCACCACCACACCCGTGGTGGGCGGCGGCTCCGACACCACCACATCTGCAGGAACGGCCAGGAGCCGGAAGAACGCGGGAATGTCGAAGCTGAGATACTGCACGTAACCGCGCACATAGCCGCCCGCATCACGGCGCACAGGCCAGCGCCTGAGCTTGTACGGCGGCTTGAACACCGGGCTGCCGGCCGGCAGCTTGGTGGTCAGCACGGTCACCTCCGCGCCCTGTTCCACGAGTCCGTCAACAAGTGCTTTCAAGCGGAAAGCCGCCGCCCCCACCTCGGGCACATACAGCCTGGTGGTAACGAGAACTTTCAACGGTTTTTGTGCAGTCACTATGCAGTGATCCTCACGCTTTGGC
>JBBSQT010000413.1:0-2010 GCA_038243775.1 Actinomycetales bacterium
AGAAAATGCAAAGCATCCCGGGACTTGGCGCGTGGACGGCGGCGGAGGTCACCCAGCGCACCCACGGGTCCCCGGACCATGTGGCGGTGGGTGACTATCATTTGGCGGCCTACGTGGGTTGGGGCTTGGCCGGCAAACCTGTTGACGATGCCGGCATGCTCGAATTGCTGGAACCGTGGCGCGGGCACCGGCAGCGGGTGGTGCGGATGCTGCAGCTGAGCGGGTTCCGCAAACCAAGCTTCGGGCCTCGGATGACCATTCAGGACCACCGCGGGCACTGAACCGCGCACTAAACCGCGCACCCGGGGTTGGGGCTGCCGCGTTCACACTGCGGAACAGCTTCCCGCACCCGGGGCCCCATCGCCTAGGCTGTTCCCATGAGCGAGATCATCAACCTAAAAGCCACTTTCATCCCCAACGAGGACGAGTACTTCCGTGTGAAGCTCGCCCTCGAGATCGCCATCGAGCAGGTCGTTGAGGAAGCCGGCTGCCTCCAGTACGAAATCACCGAGGATTCCGAGGAGAAGCTGGTACTGACCGAGCAGTGGGCTTCCGAGGAGGACCTGGACAACCATGGCAAGGGCGTCGCCGTGCAGGACCTCAACGAATCGCTGAGCGCACTTCTGGCCGAGCCCGTGAAGCTGGAACGGCTCTAAGCCGAAACACTGAGGGGCACGTCACCGAAGTGGTGACGTGCCCCTGAGTCGTTTAACGGGTGCTATTTGGCGGTGGGGCCTTCGTCCTGCTTGGCGGCAACGGCTGCGTGAACCTCGCTCATGTCCAGGGCCTTGACGGCGTCGATGACCGAATCAAGCTGCGTGCCGTTCAGCGCGCCGGGCTGTGCGAACACCAGCACCTTCTCGCGGAAGGCCATCAGAGTCGGGATGGAGGTGATGTTCGCTTCCGCGGCGAGCTGCTGCTGGGCTTCGGTGTCGACCTTGCCGAAGACGATTCCGTCGTGCTTCTCGGAGGCTGCCTCATAGGTGGGCGCGAACCGCGTGCAGGGCTGGCACCAGCCCGCCCAGAAATCAACGATCACAATGTCGTTGCCTTCGATGGTGGGACCAAAATTTTCTGTGGTGATTTCAACTGTAGCCATGGTTCCCACGGTACGTGACCGCGGTGAACCATGGCTACCCGTTTCGCTGAGCGCGTGGGCAGTACCGCGGGCCCGCGCCGTTGACTGCGCACACAGACGCACCACTTCACGGCATCGAGCTATGCGGGCACGTGTGCGCCGAGGAATTTGCGCCCGCCAAAGATCAGGGCGGCGCTGACAAAGACCATGGCTGCGGCCACGACGAACGTGATGGACGCTGAGGAGTGCTCGGCGATCTTGGCCGCCAGGAACGGCGCCATGGCACCGCCCATCCAGCGCACAAAGTTGTAGCCGGCGCTGGCAACGGGGCGCGGAGCGTCGGAGACGGCCATGGCCATCTCCGTGAACAGGGTGTTGTTGACGCCCAGCAGCGCGCCGGAGACAACGGTCAGCACCACGATCACGCTCACGGAGTGCCCGGCCGCGAAGGCCAGCCCCACCAGAATCACCATGAGGCCCAGCAGGGACCCGGTCAGTGCGCCGGTCGGCCCGAAGCGGCGCTGCACCACGGGCGCCACGAAGACGGAAAATACTGCGACGGCGACGCCCCAGCCAAAGAACACGGCACCGATTCCGTAGGCGTCAAAGCCGAGCAGGAACGGCACAAATGCCAGGATGGTGAAGAAGCCGTAGTTGTAGAACAGGGCGCTGCCGGCCGTGGTGCGCAGCCCCTTGTGGCCGAGCGCCAGAAGCGGATCGCGGAGCCGGGTTTTGACAGCGGGAACCTGCGTCTTGGGCAACATCACCATGACGAGGATAAACGCGATCGCCATGGCGGCGGCCGTGCCGAAGAACGGTGCACGCCACTGCCAGCCGCCCAGCAGCGCACCCATGAGCGGGCCGAGCGAGAGGCCCAGGCCCAGCGCCGCCTCATACAAGATAATGGCCGTGGCGGCTCCGCCGGAGGCCAC
>JBBSQT010000414.1:0-2009 GCA_038243775.1 Actinomycetales bacterium
AACTGTTTATTTTTGCTACGGAGGCACTATGTCTGAACGAATTGGCTCTGCACAGATCGGTGTCACGGGGTTGGCTGTCATGGGTGCAAACCTTGCCCGCAACCTGGCACGCAACGGATACACCGTTGCCTTGCACAACCGCTCGGTCGAAAAGACCGACGCGCTGCTGGCTGCCCACGGTTCCGAGGGGGACTTTGTGCGCACGGAAACCCTTGCCGAGCTTGTTGACTCCCTCGAGAAGCCGCGCCGCGTCCTGATCATGGTCAAGGCCGGCGGCCCGGTGGACTCCGTGATTGATGCTCTCGTGCCACTCATGGAAGAGGGTGACATCATCATCGATGGCGGCAACTCGAACTTCGTCGACACGCGCCGCCGGGAAGCTGCACTCGCCGAGAAGAACCTGCACTTCGTGGGTGTGGGCGTTTCCGGCGGTGAAGAAGGCGCCCTCCTGGGCCCGTCCATCATGCCCGGTGGTTCCAAGGAATCCTACGACGCCCTCGGACCGCTGCTGGAAAAGATATCCGCCAAGGTCGACGGCCAGCCTTGCTGCGCCTGGATCGGCACCGACGGTGCCGGCCACTTCGTGAAGATGGTCCACAACGGCATTGAATACGCCGACATGCAGGTTATCGGCGAGGCCTACGACCTGCTCCGCAGCGCCGCAGGCATCGAACCGGCCGAGCAGGCAGAGATCTTCGGCACGTGGAACGAGGGCCAGCTGGCTTCCTTCCTCATAGAAATCACCGCCGAAGTTCTGGGCCACATTGACGCCAAGACCGGCAAGCCGCTCGTTGACGTGATTGTCGACTCGGCAGGTCAGAAGGGCACGGGCCGCTGGACGGTCCAGTCCGGCCTGGACCTGGGTTCGCCCATCTCCGCCATCGCCGAGTCGGTGTTCGCCCGCGGCCTCTCCAGCCAGCGCGACCAGCGTGCCATCGGCCAGGAAGTTCTGGCCGGCCACGAAGTTGCCGTTGAACTGGGCGCCGACTTCGTGGAGGATGTCCGCCAGGCGCTCTACGCCTCCAAGCTCATCAGCTACGCCCAGGGCATCGACATGCTGACCTCCGCCGCCAAGGAATACAACTGGGACCTGAAGCTGGATGAAATCGCCTCGCTGTGGCGCGGCGGCTGCATCATCCGGGCCGAGCTGCTCAAGGACATCACCAAGGCCTACGCCGCCGAGGAGAAGCCCGCGAACCTGCTGTTTGCACCGGCCTTTGCCGCGGAAATCGCCGAGGTCCTCCCGGCCTGGCGCCGCGTGGTTTCCATCGCCGTCCAGCTGGGCATCCCGGTCCCCGTGTTTTCCTCCTCGCTGGCCTACTACGACGGACTGCGCCGGCCGCGCCTGCCCGCGGCACTGACCCAGGGCCTGCGCGACCTCTTCGGCGCCCACACGTACCACCGCATTGACGAGGAAGGCACGTTCCACACGCAGTGGAGCGGCGACAAGAGCGAAATCAGCGCAGTCGACACGCACTGACATTGCCCGCTTCGACGACTGCCGCCATGCGGCATTGACTGAAAGCACGACGGCGGCCGGTGACCTTCCTGGGGAAGGCCACCGGCCGCCGTCGTACTTTAAGCTTCCCGCCAGCAGCCCCGGGGCAAAGATGTGTGGGCTAGATCCACATGGCGGGGTCGATGTATTCGGCAGGGTCCACGGCGGGGGCCATCTCGAGCCGGGCGTCGCGGTGGCGCCAGGTGGCGGGGATGCCGGTGATGATGGAGTTGGCTGGTGCATCCTTGACCACGACGGCGTTGGCACCAATGGCGGAGTCGTCGCCAATGTGGATGGGGCCCAGGACCTTCGCGCCGGCACCGATGGCGACCCGGTTGCCGATGGTGGGGTGGCGCTTGACCTTGGCCAAGGAGCGCCCGCCCAGGGTGACGCCGTGGTAGATCATGACGTCGTCGCCGATCTCCGCGGTCTCGCCAATGACCACGCCCATGCCATGGTCTATGAAGAAACGGCGGCCAATCGTGGCGCCGGGGTGGATCTCGATGCCGGT
>JBBSQT010000415.1:0-1991 GCA_038243775.1 Actinomycetales bacterium
GCGGCATTCATCGGCACCATGATCTTCTTCCTGTTCCTGCGCCGCGTCTCCCTCAAGGCGTCGCTGACGGTGCCGATTGTGGGCATCATGCTCGGTGCCGTCGTGGGTGCGGTGTCCACGTTCATCGCCCTCCAAACCGACATGCTGCAGTCCCTGGGCATCTGGTTCGCCGGCTCCTTCACTTCGGTCCTGCGCGGCCAATATGAGGTCCTGTGGATTGTGGCCCTTGTAGGCGTCGCCGTGTTCTTCGTGGCCGACCGCTTCACCGTCGCCGGCCTCGGTGAGGAAATCGCCACCAACGTGGGCCTGAACTACAACCAGATCATGCTTCTGGGCACGGGCCTGATCGCCATCGCCACCGGCGTGGTGACCGTGGTGGTGGGCAACCTGCCGTTCCTTGGCCTGATTGTGCCGAATATTGTCTCCATGTTCCGGGGCGATGACCTGCGCGGCAACCTGCCCTGGGTGTGCCTGCTCGGCATCGCCATCGTCACCGTCTGCGACCTCGTCGGAAGAACCATCATCATGCCCTTTGAAGTCCCGGTCTCCCTCATCCTCGGCGTGGTCGGCGCCCTGGTGTTCGTGGCCCTTGTGCTGAAACAGCGACGCCGTGCTTGATGCCACCGGCACCCGTTCGGCCAAGGGCACCCTCCGCAAGACGCCCGCCGTCGGGCTTCCCCCCACCATGCACGACGCCGGGACAAGCCTCCCGGAGCGAAGCTCAGCTTCCCTGCCCTCCCGCCGCTCGCGCAGGCGCTACTGGATTATTTTCAGCATCCTGTTGGTGCTGGCAGTTGGCTTCGCGGTTGGCCTGCTGGCGTGGAACAACCCGATGGCGGTGGGCAGTGCCGGGTTCTGGCGCATCGCGGAAATGCGCGGCACCAGCATTGTGGTCATGGCCGTGGTGGCCATCTGCCAGGCCATGGCCACCGTGAGTTTCCAGACGGCAACGAACAACCGCATCATCACGCCGTCGATCATGGGCTTTGAATCCCTGTACATTGCCGTGCAGACCGGGGCGGTGTTCTTCCTCGGTGCGGCCGGGGTCAGCGCGGTGCAGGGCGTGCCGCAGTTCCTGCTGCAGATCATCTTGATGGTGGGGCTGTCCATGGCCTTGTACGGCTGGCTGCTGTCCGGAAAGTACGGCAACCTCCACGTCATGCTGCTGATTGGCATCATCATTGGTGGCGGGCTGGGCTCCGTCTCCGCATTCATGCAACGGTTGCTGAGCCCCAGCGAATTCGATGTGCTCACGGCCCGGCTTTTCGGTTCCGTCACCAATGCGGACGTCAGTTACCTGCCGATCGCCATTCCGCTCTGTCTGGGTGCCGGGACGCTGTTGCTGCTCAATGCCAGGCGGCTGAACGTGGTTGCGCTGGGCAAGGAAACCGCAACGAGTCTTGGCCTGAGTCATCGTGGGGAAGTCATGCGGGTACTGTTCCTGGTCTCGATCCTGATGGCCACTTCAACGGCGCTCGTGGGACCCATGACGTTCCTTGGCTTCCTCGTTGCCACGCTGGCGTACCAGTTGGCCGACAGTTTTGACCACCGCTACGTGTTCCCGATTGCGGTGCTGATTGGCTTCGTGGTCCTGGCTGGTTCCTACTTCGTCATGAAAAACGTCTTCTACGCCGAGGGCGTTGTCTCCATCATCATCGAAGTCGTTGGCGGCTCCGTGTTCCTCTTCTTTATTCTGCGAAAGGGTCGACTGTGATCTCGCTGGCCGACGTCCAAAAGAAGTACAGCGCCGAGGTCGGCATCGGCCCGGTGACCTTGCAAATCCCCTCCGGCGGAGTGACCGCCCTGGTCGGGCCGAACGGCGCCGGCAAGTCCACCCTGCTGACCATGATCGGACGGCTGCTGGGGCTGGATTCCGGGGTCATTGAGATTGCCGGATACGACGTCGCCAGCACGGCATCGAAGGATCTGGCCAAGATTGTCTCGGTGCTGCGCCAGGAAAACCACTTTGTGGCCCGGCTGACGGTGCGCCA
>JBBSQT010000416.1:0-1963 GCA_038243775.1 Actinomycetales bacterium
ATGGGCAGCTTGCCACGGGAGCGGATGTCCGCAATGGCAGCCCGTGCCATCTGCTGGAATGCCGCCACGGTGGTGTCGTCACGGACGGAGAGGAAGTCCATCAGGTGGTGCGGGATACCGCGCCTTTCGGCCACCGGCAGCTTGGCCGTGCCTATGTCCATCCCACGGTAGAACTGCATGGAGTCCGCATTGACGGCCTCCCCATTAAAACGTTCGGCCAGCGTCAGGGCCAGCTCCGACTTGCCGGATCCCGTGGGTCCGACGACGGCGACCACCGGCAGTTCACCGCCTGGCAGATCACCGCCTGTCAGTGCACCGCCTGTCCGATCACCGCCTGTCCGATCACCGCGCGGCGGCCCCCCGGATGCCCACTCACCGGGGTGGGCAGCGACGGAGTCAGAGGGGTCTGGGCTCACGCGGTCCGCACCGGAAGCGATGGCATCCCCAGGCTGACCTTCGGCCGCACGCCGTCGGACGGGCCACCGGCAGAGGTGCCGCTGGGGCTGCCGCAGGACGCGGCCTGCGCCAGGTCCCAGGCGTCGCCGGCGCGCGAGCGGCGCAACTGGTAATCGGCCGGAGTGGCCGGGTCGGAAACAAGGTGGAAGGCGGCGGCTTCGGTGATGGTGACCGTGACCAGGTCGCCGGGGCGGGGGGCATCGGCACCGTCGGGGACGCTGAAGTGGACCAGGCGCTGGTCCTGGGCACGGCCGGAGAGGCGGTTCGTCTCCGCGGCTTTGCGGCCGGACGAGGCGGTGACCATGACCTCAACCCTGCGTCCCACCTGCTTGGCGTTTTCCTCGGCGGCGATCCGGTCCTGCAGTGCGGTCAGGCGCAAGAAGCGCTCCTGCACGACCTCCTTGGGCAGCTGGTCCGGCAGATCGGCGGCGGGTGTGCCCGGGCGCTTGGAGTATTGGAAGGTGAAGGCGGTGGCGAAGCGCGACTCTTCCACGACGTCGAGCGTTGCCTGGAAATCCTCCTCGGTTTCGCCGGGGAAGCCGACGATGATGTCGGTGGAGATGGCGGCGTGCGGCATCTGCTCGCGGACCTTGTCCAGGATGCCCAGGAACTTCTTGGAGCGATAGGAACGCCGCATGTCCTTGAGCACCTTGTCGGAACCGGACTGCAGTGGCATGTGCAGCTGGGGCATGACGTTGGGGGTTTCGGCCATGGCGGCGATGACGTCGTCCGTGAACGCGGCCGGGTGCGGGCTGGTGAACCGCACCCGCTCCAAGCCCTCAATCCGGCCGCAGGCGCGCAGCAGTTTTCCGAAGGCCAGGCGGTCGCCGAATTCGACGCCGTAGGAGTTCACATTCTGTCCCAGCAGCGTGACCTCGATGGCGCCGTCATCCACGAGGGCCTGGATTTCCGCCAGGATTTCGCCGGGGCGCCTGTCGCGTTCCTTGCCTCGCAGGGCGGGCACGATGCAGAAGGTGCAGGTGTTGTTGCAGCCCACGGAGATGGAGACCCAGCCGGAGTAGACGGAGTCGCGGCGGGTGGGCAGGGTGGAGGGGAAGACATCCAGGGATTCCAGGATCTCCATCTCTGCCTCGGCGTTGTGCCGGGCGCGCTCCAACAGCACGGGCAGCGCGCCGACGTTGTGCGTGCCAAAAACAACGTCCACCCAGGGCGCGCGCTTTTGGATGGTGTCGCGGTCCTTCTGGGCCAGGCAGCCGCCCACGGCAATTTGCATGCCCGGGTTGGTTTCCTTGATATGGGCCAGCATGCCCAGATTCCCGTACAGCTTGTTGTCGGCGTTTTCACGCACGGCGCAGGTGTTGAAAACCACGACGTCGGGCACGGCGTCGCCATTGGCGTCCACGATGCGTGCGGGGCCTGCTTCGTCAACAGCCACCATCCCGGCGGTCTCCAGAAGTCCGGCCATGCGCTCGGAGTCGTGGACGTTCATCTGGCAGCCGTAAGTGCGCACCTGGTAGGTGCGCGGTGATTCGGGGCTGGTGCCCGA
>JBBSQT010000417.1:0-1952 GCA_038243775.1 Actinomycetales bacterium
GAACCTGTCGTAGTAGCCACCGCCCTGCCCGAGCCGTGAACCGGAGGCATCGACCGCCAGGGCCGGCACGATGACCGCCCGTAAAGCGCCGAGATCGGCAAATGAGTGCCGGCGCCCCACTGGCTCCATGACGGGCGCCAGATCACTTTTCACAAGCCCCACGCCGCGCGTCCAGCGCACCCATCCGAGTTGGAAGCCGGGTTCGCATACGGGAACAAACACGCGGTAACCGGAGGCATCCAAGGATTCCAGCAGCAGGTCTGTTGGCGGTTCCTTCCCCACGGAGATGTATGCGCACACGGCCAAATCCTCGACCGCGCTGCCCAAGCCGTCCAAGCCTCGCGCGTCACCCGCGATGGTGGCGTCACCGCCGTCGGACACGGCAAGCCAGGCCAGAACGTTGGCGGCCAGCTGCGCACCCGCCTGCCGCGTCCGGGAAACGTCCAATGCTGCCCGGGACGCGCGCAATCGTGCACGCATGCTGGCCTTGTTCGGTGTGTGCACGGAGATCCTGTAGGGGTGGAATCGGAGGGAAGATGACGTTGCCCAGACAACAATATCCCGAGTTTTAGGCTGCTGTCGGTTACCCTAGGTGCATGACTTCTGTACAGCATGTTCGCAAGGCGGTAATTCCCGCAGCCGGTTTGGGTACGCGGTTTCTGCCGGCAACCAAAGCAATGCCCAAGGAGATGCTGCCTGTCGTTGACAAGCCGGCCATCCAATATGTGGTCCAGGAAGCCGTCAGCGCAGGCCTGACCGATGTCTTGATGATTACCGGACGCAACAAGCGCGCGCTGGAAGACCACTTTGACCGCGTCCCGGTCACGGAGCAGCTCCTGGAAGCCAAGGGCGATTTGGGCCGCCTTGCCGCGATCCAGCACGCCACCGACCTCGGTGAAATCCACTACGTCCGCCAGGGCGACCCCAAGGGTCTCGGGCATGCGGTGCTGCGCGCCAAGACCCACGTGGGCAACGAGCCGTTCGCCGTCCTGCTCGGTGATGACCTGATCGATGAGCGTGATGAGCTGCTGACCACCATGATTGAGGTGCAGGAACGCACCGGCGGTTCGGTGGTGGCGCTGATCGAGGTTCCGATGGAGAAGGTCTCCTCCTACGGCTGCGCCGACATGACCGTTGTTGAGGGTGAAAACTATGTGCGGGTGAACCACCTGGTGGAGAAGCCTTCCGTGGCCGAAGCGCCGTCGAACCTGGCCGTCATTGGCCGGTATGTGCTGCACCCAGCCGTGTTTGAGGTCCTGGAAAACACGCCTCCGGGCCGCGGGGATGAAATCCAGCTCACCGACGCGCTGCAGACGCTGGCGACCAGGGAGGGTGAGGGCGGCGGCGTGTACGGTGTGGTCTTCTCCGGCCGCCGCTACGACACCGGTGACAAGCTCAGCTATCTCAAGGCCGTGGTGACCCTGGCCTGCGAAAACGAGGAACTGGGCGCGGACCTGCGCGAATGGCTGGGCGAATTCGCCACCGAACTCAAGGTCTAACTGGGTGTGGGGGCAGGCCATCTGGCCGGTAACCATTGAGTGCGGCGATCTGGCCCTGCGTCCCATCAAGTACCGTGACAAGGCTGAATGGACGCGAGTGCGCGCCCGCAACGCCGCCTGGCTGCAGCCGTGGGAGGCCAGCAATCCCGCAGGCCAGGGGGCGCTGCCCACCTACTCCGGCATGGTGCAGGTGCTGAACAGGCAGGCGCGCGAGGCGTCGGCCCTGCCGTTCATCATCACCGAGCGGCTTCCCGGACAGGCCAAGCCCGCCATCGTGGGCCAGCTGACCGTTTCCTCGATCATGTGGGGCTCGGCCATGTCCGCCACGCTGGGCTATTGGGTGGACCAGGACCGGGCCGGACGCGGGATTGCCCCCACCGCCGTCGCCATGGCCACCGACCATTGTTTTGGCCGGCTGGGTCTGCACCGGATGGAAATCAACATCCGCCCGGA
>JBBSQT010000418.1:0-1942 GCA_038243775.1 Actinomycetales bacterium
GATGAGGCGCCGACCTGGATCTCGTCAATCCACATGATCAGCGTGTCCACGGGGTCGATCAGCTGCATGGAATACAGCGCCACGGTGGCCACCATGCCCGTGCTCACGTGCCCCTGCGAGGCCAGCCAGCCGCCCCACAGCAGCACGGCAGCGACGGGGAGCCAGAAGGCAATTTCGGCCGCCGGGAACAGCACCGTGCGCAGACCCAGCGTGTATTTCTCGCGTTCAAAGCAGTTGCGCAGGGCCGCGTCGATCCGGTGCCGGCGGTTCGGTCCGAGGCTGAGCGCGTCGACCGTGCGGGCACCTTCAATGGTTTCGGTGATGGCGCCGTTGAGCACGGCGTAGCTTTCCCGTTCCAGCAGGTACCCGGGAGTGGCGCGCTTGAGGTACCAGCGGGTGACGGGCACCAGCAGCGGCACGCCCACCAGCAGGGCCACGGCCACGAACGGGCTCGTGAGGAACGCGGCAACCGCCGTCAGCGCAATCGTCGCCACCGAGACCAGCACCTGGGGCACGCCGAAACGAACGGTGTAGGAGACCGCATCGACGTCATTGGTGGTGCGGGAGACGAGGTCGCCGGTGCCGGCCCGTTCCACCGTGGACAGCGGCAGGGACGTGACCTGCTCCATGAATTCCTCGCGCAGCTGGGCAAACACCTGCTCACCCAGCACCATCCCCTTGCGCAGGGCCCACCGCGCCAGCACCGTTTGGATGAGCACGAACCCAGCCAGGGCCAGCGCCACCAGGGCGACAAAGCCGGTGGTGGTGCCGGCACTGACCGCGTCCACGAGCCGACCCAGCAGGAACGGTCCGGCCAGCCCGGCAACGGCCGCCACCACGTAGAGGCCAACGACGCCGGCCAGCGGCTTTTTGTGCTGGCCAATCAGCCGCAGGCCCTCCGCCTTGACCTGGGCGGAATCCGCCACGGGCAGCTTGGTCCCTGCCATCAGCCTTCCCTTCCTTCCGCTGCGTTTCCGCTGTTGGCTGCGCCCTGTTGCGCAGCGGCGTTCGTTATGGCCACGGCGCTCCTTGTTGCCGCGGCGCTGGCGGTTGTGCCGGCATTGACGGGTGTGGCGGCATTGGCGGTTGCGCCGCCGTGCCCGTCCAGGCCCTCGCCGCGGACCACGACCTTGCGGTACTCCGGGACCGTGTCCAGCAGATGCCGGTGCGTGCCCTGGGCATGCAGTTTTCCGTCTTTCAGGAACGCCACGGTGTCCATCGCGCCCAGCAGCAGCGGGCTGGCCGTCACCACCAGGGTGGTGAGGTCGGGCAAGGCGCGGGTTTTGCCCAGGGCCACGGCAATCCGGGATTCGGTGTGCGCGTCGACGGCGCTGGTCGGCTCAATGAGCACCAGCACCTCGGCCTCGGTGAGCACGGCACGTGCCAGCGCCAGGCGTTGGCGCTGTCCGCCGGAGAAACTGCGGCCCTTTTCGGTGACCTCCTCGTCCAGTCCCTGCTCCAGCCCGTCAAAGACGTCCTGGGCACTGGCCACATCAATGGCCGCCATGATCTCTTCATCGTTGTGCCGCCCGTCCGGGTCCAGCTCTTCGCGCAGGGTGCCGGTAAACAGTTGCGGCTCGGCATCGGAGACCACAATGCGCGAACGCACCTCGCGCAGCGGCATCAGGTGCAGGGCAGTGTTACCCCAGCGCACTTCTGCCTCGCGCAGCACGGCATCCTCGAAACGGCCGAGCCGGCGGGCCAGGTCCGCGGACTCGGCCGGATTCCCGGAGACAACGGCGCTCAGCCGGCCCGGGGCCACCACCACGCCGGAGACCGAGTCGAGCAAAGCGCTCGGTGAGCTCGGAGCCGGAACTGTTGTCTCGGCGTCGTGCACGGCGGACGGGGTGGCCAGGACATCGATGATGCGGCGGGCACCCACATGGGCGCGGATGAAGCGGGAGACGGCGTCGGCAGCGGTGCGAATAGGTGAGACCAGGAA
>JBBSQT010000419.1:0-1924 GCA_038243775.1 Actinomycetales bacterium
AATCGGCCAGCACCGCGGCGCGAACCCCATCCAGTGCGGCGGTGATGAAATCGTGGCGCGCCTGGACCTCGAGAAGGCTGCGGCGGCGGGTACGCAGGAAGAACCCGGCTTGGCCCGGTCCGCCTCGGCCTGCAGTGCGTCGGTCAAGAGGGTGCGCAGTGCGCTGACGCCGTGTTCCATGGACTGGGCCAACGTGGTGGCGGCGATCTGATCGATCGCGTGGCTTTGGCACAGCTGGCCAATGATGGTTGCCACCTGTTCGCGCCCAGCGGTGGTCGAGGCGCCTCCCGCAGCGGGCGAAGTCGAGGCGGCTGGCCACCGAGACCGGATCGCTGAAACGGTACGTGACGTTGGCCTGGACGCTGTCGTTCTGGTGGTCGCCGGTGGTGGCGTGGAAGAGCGTGGGCAGTTGCTGATCATTCACCCGGGACCTCACCCAACACCGAGGCGGTCGGCCGGAACCAGAAAGCATGGCCCACGCCCTGATGCCGGACGGCACGCTTCTGCAGGCGGACCACGTAGCCTGTGGGGCTGCCCGGGAAGTGGCCGGTCCAGGGGTATCGCTTGATGGCGGCCATGGGGCCCGATTACGCGGCCCGCGGGGCAAACATGATGATGCTGACTCCGGCCAGGGCAATCAGTGCACCGATGACGTCCCAACGGTCGGGGGTGAATTTGTCGAAGATCATGCCCCAGATCAGGGAGCCGGCAATGAACACGCCGCCGTAGGCTGCCAGCACCCGGCCAAAGTTGGCATCGGATTGCATGGCGGCAATGAAACCGTACGCACCCAGCGCCATGACACCCAGTGCAGCCCACCACCAGGCCCTGTCTTCCCGCACTGCCTGCCACACAAGCCACGCACCGCCGATTTCGGCCACGGCGGCGAAGGCAAAAAGAATGACGGTTCTTGCTGTGCTCACAGCTCGAACCAGGGCACACAGTTGTGCTGCACCGGCGTGGGGGAGTCCGCCGGCGTCAGCTCAAGTTCAAAAGGCGGGCTCACGCCGGCCCGTTCCCGCAAGGAAACTCGATAGTTTCCCGGTGCGCAGGGCAGGCGCAGGCTGCTACGCGGGTCAGCGGCGAGCTCATCGCTAAATTGAGCGGCCATGGACAGTTTCGTGTAACTTGTCAGCCACAGCCCGGCCCCGCCCGCCTCGAGCGTGCTTGCCACGGCCCGAGTCACAGAGTCGCCTTCGTGCGCGTGCGCCAGGGTAAAAAAACTCCTCCGCCGCATCCTCTCCCGGGTAGGCAATTAAGGCATGCCCCGGGTTCATTTGCTCCACGAAGCGGTCAGTAATCTCGTTCAGGGACCAATCCGCGGAAATAAACCGGCGGTAGCGATCCGGGCAGACCAAGGCGAGGAATCCGTCGTCGTCAAGGGGGAAGGAAAGGTGGGCGTCCATGGCATTGATTCTAACGGTGGACCCAGGCTCAGCGGTGGAACTGGCGCCGCGACCAGCGGCGGCCGTCAACCGCCAGGAATACAAGCGCCAACAGAATCGGACCATATGTCAGCAGGGCCCGCCAGCCCAGGATCTCTCCCAGCAGCAGCGAGACAACAACGAGCAGGACCGGCTCCACGTATCCCAGCAGCCCAAACAATGACAACGGCAACCATTTGCTGGCGAGCAAATACAGGGCCATTGCCGCGCCGCCCAACACTCCAATGGCCATGACGGCCACGAGGCCATCGGACCACGCGGCTGACCATGCGCCCGGGCCAACCCTCGCCGGTCCGTGCGGGCCGAACACAATGAAGGCCACTCCCAGCGGCAACAGGACCAGCAGTTCGCAGGCAAACGCGGCGAGGTTGTCAAAACCAACTTTGCGCCGCAGCACAAAATAGATGGGGTATCCGAGACAGACCAGCAAGGTGGGCCAGGCCAGACCCCGCGACGTGAATGCCTCGTTGATAACGCCC
>JBBSQT010000420.1:0-1876 GCA_038243775.1 Actinomycetales bacterium
GAACCTGCCCTATGAGGAGGTCATCGACACGGTCAAGGCACGCTATGCCGAGCTCGTGGAGCCGCATCTGGTCCGCGCACTCGTGTAGCAGACCTGCTTAACGGGAAATCTCCACGATCCTGTCATCGCCCGGGCTGGGGACGCCGCGGCCATCTGTGTTGTTCGAAAGGACAAGCAGGCGGCCATCCGGCGTTAACACGACATCGCGCAGCCTGCCCAGCTGTCCGACCAGCCGGGCCGAAGCCCGGGGCGCGGCTGCGCCCGAGGCTGTACTTGTGGCGGCTGTGCCTGCGGCGGTATGATCGCCGTCGAGCGCCACCTCCCACAGCCGCTCCCCGCGCAGGGCCGCCATGTACAACGTGGTGCCCTCGACGGTGATGCCGCTGGGGCTCGCCTCATCCGTGGGCCACTGCAAGACAGGGTTGGTGAAGCGTGAATCGGTGCCCCTGCCCTCGACAACCGGCCAGCCGTAGTTGCCCCCGGGCTTGATTTCGTTGAGCTCGTCCCACGTGTCCTGGCCAAATTCTGAGGCCCACATCCGACCGCGGTCATCCCAGGCAATGCCCTGCGGGTTCCGGTGGCCCATCGACCAGACCGGGCTGTCCGGGAAGGGGTTGCCGGCAGGAATGCCGCCGTCCGGATTCAGGCGCAGAATCTTGCCCGACAGGGACGCCGGGTCCTGTGCAGCAGCGCGGTCTCCGGCGTCCCCAACGGTTGCATACAACATGCCGTCGGGCCCGAAAGCGATGCGTCCGCCATTGTGGTTGGCCGCCTTCCGGATGTTCGCGAGCACCGTGGTGACCGGCCCCAGCGATCTGGCCCCTGCGGCACCCAGCAGCGGGATGCGCAGGATCCTGTTGTCGGCGGACGTGGTCAAGTAGGCGTAGAGGGTGAGGCAGCCGGTGCCGGGATCTGGGGCGGGGTTCCCGTCGCACCCGTCCAGCCGCACCGCCAGCCCCAGGAGTCCGCCCTCGCCAGTGTGGACGACGCCGGGCACCGTACCCAACACGCGCGCCTCCCCTGCATCCGAGACCTCCAAAACGCGCCCCGTGTCGCGTTCGCTGACGAGGATCGAGTGGTCGGTCAGCGGCACCATGGACCACGGGGCATCCAGCCCGGTGACAACATCCGCCACGGACTCGATCGTCTGGTTTGGCTGGTCTGTCTGGTTCGGTGGGGGAGCCGGGGCGCTGCATCCGGCCAGAAGCAGCGCCGCGGCACAGGCGGAGGCCAAAAACGTGCGGCTGCGGTGGCTTCCATGGCACCAGCGTAGCCCCGCTGTATGCTCAGCACCCGCAGCGCGCCCCCTAAAATGGGCCGCACAAAGAACCGTGGGCCCCGTAAACAATGGTCGGCGCCTCGCCCGACGCCTGCCCGTCTGCTGCTCGCCTGTCTCCTGCCTGCCTGTCTCCTGCTCGCCGGCACCTGGGTGCCGCTGGGGGAGGGAACGGGGATGCGCCGTCGTGCGTCAAAACAAGTACGGGGAGTCTAGCGGCCCTTGACCGGGACGCCGTTGCGGGTCATTGACTCGGCGTAGGCCCTGGCGGACTCCAGCAGCCAGCCTTCCTGGCGTTCTGCGGAGCCGGCAAAGCTGCGGCCGCTGAGCGAGCGGACCTTGTAGATGCCGAAACCGCGCTTGTACAGCATGGGCCCCTGGGCCTTCAGCAGCTGGTCGGCCAGGCGGTGCGCCTCGGTGCCATGGGCCACGAGGGCGGAAGCGCGCGGAACCAGCGTCAGGAACTTGACCAAGGGGCGCAGGCCTGCCTCAATCTGGGGTGCCGTCAACCGGCCGTTCGGCTGGCCCGGGGTAAACCAAGGGTGAACATTCCAAGGCATGACCAGGCTGGGGCGCAGGCCGAGCTGCCAGTGGATGCCC
>JBBSQT010000421.1:0-1870 GCA_038243775.1 Actinomycetales bacterium
GCCGGAGCCGGGTGCGTGGGGCTGTGGACCCGGGTGCGGGGGCGCCTTAGGGTGCGACCGCCCCACGGTGCACCCAGCGGATGAAGGTGACGGCCATGCCGCAGGCAACCGCCAGCCAAGCCGCGGCGGCGGCCCAGGTGGTCACGTTGCCCACCCAGGCCACGAGAGGCATGTGGTTTTCCGTGCCAAAGCGGTAGGTGGCCACGGCAAACATGCCCAAGGGGAACACTATCGACCACAGCGCCGTCGTGTACCGCAGTGGTTCGCGCCGCACCGCGTGGCGCCAGAAGCCGAACGCCACCAGCAGCGGCACCCACCACAGCCCAAACGCCCACAACAGGTAGCTGATGCCGCCCACGGTGGGCCCGGCCATGGCCACAACGGGAACAGCCGACGGCAGGTGCAGGATCATGGAACCGGCCAGCACCGTGATGGCGGTGGCTCCCATGAAGATCCAGTTGGTGGGCACGATCCCGCCCAGGTTTTCCCCACCCGTGAGCAGCCGCAGCATGACCAGGGTGGTGAGGGTGAAGTACAGCATGATCCCCACACCCCAAAACGCCACGGCCGCGTCGCTGAGCAGCCTGACGCTGCTGCCGCCCGTGGCCAGGGACGCCGCCGCCATGGACAGCGACTGGGTGGATACAACCCACAGGAACCAGGTGCCGTCCACCGGGAGCAGCCGGGGGCGCAGCGTCTCACCGATTTCGGTCCGCAGCATCATGGACAGGGGCACGCCGTAAGCAAGGAACAGCCACAGGGGGATGCTGATGCCTGCCAGAATCCAGGTGGCGGCCGGGGCCGCAGGATGGAATCCGATGCCCACCACGTTGATGGCGGCCACCATGGTCAGGTAGCCAAAACCCTTGTGTGGATTGCGGAAGTCGGCCACGGCATCATCGGTATGAACCAAGAGTCGCCCCAGCAGCCCCAGGGTGAGCGCCACCAGGCCCACGACGGCGGTCCACAACAGGATCCGGGCGGCCACGGGCCAGCCCGCATCCATCAGGGCAGCCGAAACAATGCCCGTTGCCATGACAAAGGCGAAGGAGGCTGGTGGCTGGTTGGGCCAGCGGGACATGAAGCGCCCGGACGCGCGGACGAAGGGACTCATGGAACGCGGTGCAACCATTCTTCCGTGCCGAATTTGCTCTCCACACGCCGGGCGGCTTCGGCCAGCTCGGCATCCGTGAGCGTTGCCGTCCGGGCCTGGTAGCGGGCGGCAAAGGTGTCGCTCATGCGTGCCACGATTTCGGCACGGCTCAGCCCGCTCTGGCGGCGCAGCGGGTCCACGCGCTTCTTCGCCGACCGGTTGCCTTTGTCGGACAGTTTCTCCTTGCCAATCCTCAGCACCTCCACCATCTTGTCGGCATCGATGTCGTAGCTCATGGTGACGTGGTGCAGCATGGCCCCGTTGCTGAGGCGTTTCTGGGCGGCCCCGCCGATCTTGCCCTGGTCGGTGGCAATGTCATTGAGCGGAACGTAGAAGGCAGCTATGCCCATGGATTCCAAGGCCGCCATGACCCAGGCGTCCAGGAATTTGTAGGAGTCCTCAAAACTGAGCCCGTCAACGAGGGTTTGGGGCACATACAGGGAGTACGTGATGCAATTTCCGGCCTCCATGAACATCGCGCCGCCGCCGCTAACCCGGCGGACCACGTTGATGCCGTACTTTTGCACTCCGGCCGGTTCCAGCTCATTGCGGTAGGACTGGAAGCTGCCGATCACAACCGCCGGTTCCTCCCAGTCCCAAAAACGCAGGGTGGGATTGCGCCGTCCCGCAGCAACCTCTTCGGTCAGGACTTCATCCAGGGCCACGTTCAGTGCCGTGGGAAGGACGGCGGGGGCGATGATGTCCCATTCAAAGTCC
>JBBSQT010000422.1:0-1863 GCA_038243775.1 Actinomycetales bacterium
GGCAAGCTGCGCCTCCTGCCAGGGGCCGCCGTCGAGCTGGACTTCCACCTTGGTGATGCCCCGGGTCTGGGCCCAGGCGCTGCCGCCCAGCGCCACATCGCCTGCCGCCGCCTTCCCGCCGTGGCGCGGGGCCTCGATCCGTGACGCCGTCTTGACCGGCCCGTGCGACGACCAACCACGGCTGGTCCAATAAGCGCTCTGCAGGGTGAAGGTGGTGACCTCCAGCTCCACCACCCACTTCGTGGCGGAGACATAACCGTACAGGCCGGGCACCACCATGCGGACCGGAAAGCCATGTTCCACGGGCAGCGGCTCGCCGTTCATGCCCACGGCGAGGAGGGCGTCGCGACCGTCCTGCAACACCGGAAGGGGAGTGGAGGCGGTGAAGCCGTCAACGCTGGTGGACAGGACCATGTCGGCGCCCGGCTGCGGCTTGGCCCGTGCCATGACCTCCCGCAGAGGCAGCCCCAGCCACAGCGCATTGCCGGCCAGGTTCCCGCCCACCTCGTTGGACACGCACGCCAGTGTCACCCGTGACTCCACGAGTTCCGACGCGAGCAGTTCATCGAACGTCATGGTGAATTCCTCCTCGACCATGCCGTGCACGCGCAGTTTCCAGCCTGCCGGGTCCACGTCCGGCGGCACCAGGGCGGTGTCAATGCGGTAAAAATCGCCATTGGGTGTGATGAACGGCCCGATCCCGGCCACCGGCGCCTGCACCCCCGCCGGCAGTTTCGGGGCGGGGACAGGCGCTGCGGGCAGCTTCAGTGCGGCACGGATCGCAATGACCTTGTCCCTGGTTTGGCTGAGCAGGCTTCCGCCAACCCCCAGGACGACGGCGGTCCCGGCCACCGCGGCCGCCCGCACCAGGAACATGCGCCGGGACAGCGCCGCCGGCTCTTGGCGGCCCGCTGCACCGGCCGATGCAGTGAGCAGGTGCAGCGCCCAGATTCCTGCGGCAGTGCCAACAGCAACAGGCACAACGTCCCAGGCGCCGGCGCCGCTGCGCGTCAGGACGCAGGCAGCCATCCCCACCCCCACGAGCAGGACAAGGGTGCTTGCACCGCGCGGAGCTGTCCGGGCCAGGAGGCCGATCAGCGCCGCGGCAACCACTGCCACCACGGCCATGGCCAGCAGCAGCACCGTTTTGTCGTTGCTGCCAAACGTGGAGATTGCAAAATCCTTCAGCCAGGCAGGAGTGAAGTCGATGAAGGTGGAGCCCACCGCGTTGAAGGGTGCGGACTGCGGGCCGGAGAACGCCGAGAGCAGCTGCGCGACGGCAAAAAGCAGTGCCGCACTGGCCACCCCGGCAAGGGCGGCCCGCCACGCGCCGGCGCGTGGGGGATTGTCATGGCGCAGGTCGCTGCGTTGCGGTTCGTGCATGGGGGCGCCTCCCGCCTGAAGAAAAAAATCTGGTTCTTGTTGCTTTACGCTACTCCTGCGCCGCCGCCCCGGCACCCCGGCACGACGCTAAACTGGCCCCATGACCGGAAACCCGAACCCATCCGCCCGTCTCCGTCCAACATCGCACACCGGCGCCGCGTCCCTTGCCGGCGCCGCGTCCCTTGCCGGCGCCGGGGAACAAACGCAACGCGGGCCGGGCGCCGTCGTCCTTGACGTGCACGGCGATGTGGCGGAGTTGACGGCTGCCCTCATGGACATTGAAAGCGTCTCCGGCCATGAGACGGTGCTGGCTGATGCGGTGGAGGCAGCGCTTCGGGCCGTTCCGCACCTGGCCGTGACCCGCAACGGGGATGCGATTGTGGCGCGGACGGAACTGGGCCGGGCGGAGCGGATCATCCTTGCCGGGCACCTGGACACGGTGCCGCTGCCCACGGCGCACGGTTCACGTGGAACCGTGCC
>JBBSQT010000423.1:0-1817 GCA_038243775.1 Actinomycetales bacterium
ACGTGCAACGAAGTTGTAGGGCTCCACCTTGGTGAATCCCAGTTCGGCCACACGGGCGATGGTGCCGGGCAGGTCCTCTTCGAGGGGGGTGCGCACGGTGTACAGCTGCAGGGAATACGTCATTGGAACTCCTAGAAGGCATGAAAGTGTGTTCCAGATCAACCTAAGGGAGCTTATGTCGATCGTCAAGCAAAAGTTTGTTATTTGCCAACGTTCTTTGAATTGTGACAGATGGAAGTGGGTGTGTTATTCATAAGGGATGCCAAAGTCACCAGTGCAGCAGCATTCACGCCCTGCCACCGTACAAGCGGGCGCAGTCGAACCATTCAGTCATTCCCGCGCCGGGGATGTCTTTCAGATTTTGCGGGACGGGCAGGCGCGCACCAGGGCGGAACTGGCGCAAATGACGGGACTTGCACGCTCCACCGTGGCCGCCCGCATCGACGCACTCAGCGCAGCGGGACTCATTGGTCCGGCAGGAGAGGGGGTCTCCTCAGGCGGGCGGCCGCCGTCGCGCATTGCCTTTCATCCATCCTCCCGGGTGATTTTGGCCGTAGATATTGGTGCCCGGCATGTGTTGATAGCGCTGACGGATCTCAGCGGAAGGGTGCTGAGCGAACTGCGGGAGTCAATAGACATTGCCGCCGGCCCCACGGCAGTGCTGGATCAGGTGCTGGATTTGTGCAGCGGCGTCTTTGGCCAGGCGGGCCGGCAGGAACGGGAGCTGGCAGGCATTGGCATCGGCCTGCCCGGACCGGTTGAGCATTCCACCGGCCGGCCGGCGAGTCCGCCCATCATGCCTGGTTGGGATGGTTTTGACGTCCCCGCGTACGTCCAGCAATGCTTTGCGACCGACGTGCTCGTGGACAATGATGTGAACATCATGGCCCTGGGGGAGCGCGCCAACTACTGGCCCGACGCGCAGGATCTGCTGTTCATCAAGGTGGCCACCGGCATTGGCGCGGGCATCATCAGCGGCGGGCTGCTGCAGCGCGGCGCAGACGGCACGGCCGGAGACATTGGGCATGTGCGGGTGCCTCGCGGCGGGGATGTGCTGTGCCGGTGCGGCAACTACGGCTGCCTGGAAGCCATGGCTTCGGGACCGGCCGTGGCGGCGGCGCTGAGTTCCGAGGGCATTCCGGTGAGCACCGGGGAGGAGGTTCTGGAGCTGGCCAGACGCGGAAATCTTGCCGCGATCCAGGCCATGCGACAGGCCGGTCGCGACATTGGCGATGTGCTGGCAGCCTCCGTAAACCTGCTGAACCCGTCCGTGATTGTGATTGGCGGCGGGCTGTCCTCAGCCGGTGAGTACCTCATGGCCGGCGTGCGCGAGATTGTGTATCAGCGCTCCCTTCCTCTGGCCACCGCGAGGCTGCGGATTGTGCAGTCAATGGCAGCGGACCACGCCGGTGTTTTGGGGGCGGGCCGCATGGTGATTGACCACATCCTTGCTCCGGCCTCCGTGGAACGCCTCGTCGCCGCGCACACGCAGGCGTGAACGGCATGAGCTCCGCACCGGCCAACAAGGTTACGATCTCAGATTTGGCCCGCCGATTGGGCATCTCGAAGGCCTCGGTCTCCTACGCGCTCAATGGCCAACCCGGGGTCAGCGACTCCACCCGTGCCCGCACCCTCGCCCTGGCCCGCGAGCTCGGCTGGTACCCCAGTTCCAGTGCCCGTGCTCTCTCTCAATCCCGCAGCGAAGCGGTGGGAATTGTGCTCTATCGCGACCCCGAACAGATCGGCACCGAACCGTTTTACATGAGCATCCTCGCCGGCATCGAGGCTGTTCTGGGTGCCCACGAGATGTCCCTGAT
>JBBSQT010000424.1:0-1816 GCA_038243775.1 Actinomycetales bacterium
ATTGGTGTTCGACGCCGGACCTTGCCCGGGTGCCGGAGCGGGAGGCGGTGCGGGGGTGGCCGAGGTGACGGGTGCTTCGGGGGAGGTGGACGCACTCTCCTCGGCGGGCGGATGGTAGTCGCCCTTGGACCGGTTGCCCAGGCGCAGGATCTCGCCGTTGCGCAGGTACCAGAGCGTGCCGTCTTCACCCAGGACCCGGGTGATCCGCAGGCCCACATATTCCACCGTGCCAATGACCTCGCTGGTCTGGATGACATCGCCAATGCCGTATTGGTCCTCGATGGCGATGAACACGCCGGCCAGGAAATCGCGGATGAGCTGCTGGCAGCCGAAACCGATCGCGATGCCGAGCACGCCGACGCTGGCCAGCAGCGGGGCGATGTCGATCTGGAAGGCGATCAGCACATAGAAACCGGTCACCACGGCCACGACGATGGTCAGGACAGAATTCAAAAGTGTGCCGATCGTGCGCGCCCGCTGCACGCGGCGTTCGTTCTCGAGGGCGCGGATCACGGGGTCGATGGTGCGCAGCATGGGGGCGGCCCACCGCAGTGTCCTGTGTTGCAGCGGGTCGCGGTTTTGCATGGCACGTTTGACCACGATGCGGATCAGGAAGTGCAGGACCAGCCACACCAGCAGTCCGACTGCCACGGTAATGCCGGCCAGCACCAGATGGTCCAGTAAACCGTCGTTGGGGTTGCCGAGCAGGTCGGATTCATGCACGAGAAATGTACCTTTGATCAGTTGGAGGTGGGGGAAGCTTCCATATCCACCCTAACGCGGCCCGGCGGAACGCTGGGCACCGGCGCCGGGGCAGCGCGTGGCACCGGCACCAGCGCGTACCTGCCAGCCATGTTGGGTCTGGGCGCTCTGTCAGCCCTGCAAGTGCTGTCAGCCCTGGACGCACCGCAAGTCCTGGACGCCCCGCAAGTCCTGTCAGTCCTGGGTGGGTGCCAGGAGCCCCGGTTCATGGTGGACGGGGAAGTTCACGCTGCGGGCGATGAAGCACTTCGAGGCGGCTTCAGCATGCAGGGTCAGGGCCAGTGCCTCCATGGCCGGGTCTGCTGCCGCGATCTTTGGGTTCAGGGTGACGGAGTCAAACTGTCCGCTGCCGTCGGGGTTCATCACCAGCGTGCCTGTTGCGTTGTCCTCGTACTTGGTGATGACAACCCCGTGCGTGACGGCCACGTGCAGATAGGACAGCATGTGGCATTGGGCCAGCGCCGTCACCATCAGTTGTTCGGGGTTCCACCGGTCCCTGTCACCGTGAAATGTTCTGTCCGCCGAGCCCAACAAAAGGGGCACGCCGTCGGCCGTGACACTGTGGTCGCGGCCGTACGACTTGTAGCTGGACGTTCCGGTTCCCCGGTTTCCCGTCCAGAAGAGGTCGACGGCGTAAAGATGCGTGTTCAGGTCCATGCTGCTCAGTTTAGGGGAGTTCGGCCAGATTCTGGGCGTGCTTTAAGTATCCCGCCTCCCGTCGGCGGGGATGCGGCACGGGCAGCGGCGGGGGCGCAGCGGGGGAGGGGACGGAATGCAGGTTCCGGGCGGCAAACCACCCAGGGGCGGGAAGGCTCAGAGGAAGTGCCGCAGTGCGGCTGCGTACCCGTATTCGTATCCGATGGCGTTGGGATGGAATGCGAACGGGTTGGGTCCGCCGGGGTAGTTCAGCCAGGGGCTGGCTGACGGGACGGCGTGGCCGGAAAAGAGGTAGGCCACCGGGACGAATGCCACACGGTTGGACAAGGCGCTGAAGGCAAGCGTGGCATTGAGCAGGTCGGCCGCCACGTTCAAGGTCCTGGCTCCGGAGATCTGG
>JBBSQT010000425.1:0-1791 GCA_038243775.1 Actinomycetales bacterium
ACATTGTGTACCGCTCACGGGACAAGGGACCCAGCGTCCGCACCCGCGACGGCTGGTCCAGCGTGGGCACGCGCGACCGCGACACCAGCAAGCGCTGAGGCCAGTCATTGAACACCTGTCCTTGAGGGAGACACCACCATGGCACGAACAACCGCACAAGTCCCGGCAGCACTGCAGGGGCAGGCCTTGAACCTGATTCTGGCCACGGCGGCCTCGATCGCCGGATTTTGGGCCTGGAACGCCATTGCAACACTGAGCACGCACTATGCCAGGTCCATGGAGCTCTCGGCAGGAACCATGGGCATCCTGGTCGCCATGCCCATCTTTGTGGGTTCGCTGGGGCGCATCGTCGTCGGCATCCTGACCGACAAGTATGGTGGCCGGGTACTGTTCACGGTGGTGTTGCTGGCCACCATCCCCACCCTGCTGCTGGTCATGCTGGGCGGTTCGCTCAACTCCTTCGCATTGGTGCTTGCCGGCGGCTTCCTGCTGGGAGTGGCCGGCACGATATTCGCCGTGGGCATCCCGTTCGTCAGCGCCTGGTATCCGCCGGCACGCCGCGGCTTTGCCACGGGCGTCTTTGGTGCGGGCATGGGCGGCACGGCACTGGCCGCCTTTTTGAATCCGCGCATGCTCGCCAGCATCGGCTACCTTGGCACACACCTGGTGATCATTGCCGTGCTGGCCATCATGGCCGTCCTGGTCTGGTTCTTCATGAAGGACGCCCCCGGCTGGAAGCGGAACACGGAACCGGCAGTCCCGAAACTGCTGGACGCTTCGAAGCTGGCCGTGACCTGGAAGATGTGCTTTTTGTACGCCGTGGTCTTTGGCGGCTTCGTTTCCTTCGCCACGTACCTGCCCACCTACCTCCGTGACGTGTACGCGTTTGACCCCTCATCCGCCGGTGCGCGGACGGCCGGCTTCGCCTTGGCGGCCGTCATCGCCCGCCCCATTGGTGGTGTGCTGGCGGACAGGATCGGCTCCAAGCCGGTGGTCCTGGCCTCCCTGGCCGGTGTGGCCGTCCTGGGCTGGCTGGTGGCGTTGGAACCAGCTGCCGATGTCCAGGCGGGGCCCGTGTTTCTTGCCTTGGCGGCGGCCCTGGGCCTGGGGACCGGCGGCGTGTTTGCCTGGGTGGGCACCCTGTCCCCGGATGGCAAGGTGGGCACCATCAGCGGCATCGTCAGTGCCGCAGGCGGCCTGGGCGGCTACTTCCCACCCCTGGTCATGGGCATGACGTACAACCCGGACGCGGCGAACTACAAGTACGCGATTGGGCTGTCACTGCTGGTGGCCACGGCCGTCATTGCGCTGCTCTTCACCGTCTTTTTCGTGAAAACGCCCGCGAAGTCGGTGCCGCACGCGGTCTCGTTGGAACAGTAAGGTGTAGGCACGGGAAAATCGCGACTAAGATTGATTGGATGCGGTTTTCCCGTCGCCGCACACTTACGTTAGGTAGATCCTTCTGTGACGTACTCCTCCGCTGATTCGCAACTGCTCACGCGAATCGCCGAGTTCACCGACAGTTCCGTGGCGGCCGGCCGCGCCTACGCCGCGCAGGACAGAGTGGACGCCATCACCTTGGAACCGGATACCGGATTGCTCTCCGGCACGGTGTCCGGCACCGGCATCTACCGTTCCACAGCCAAACTCGTCCGTGGGCACGACGGCGTCATCGCCTGCCGGGTGGGCATCTGCAACTGCCCCGTCAGGCAAAACTGCAAGCACGTGGTGGCACTGATTGCCGCCGCCGAGCAGGACCCCGCCTTCACGGACTTCTTCCTCCCGGACGAG
>JBBSQT010000426.1:0-1784 GCA_038243775.1 Actinomycetales bacterium
CGTGGAAGCTCTACAAATCGCCCTGCAGATTCTTTTGGGTGTCACCAGCCTGCTGCTGACCCTGCTGATCCTGCTGCACAAGGGCCGCGGCGGCGGCCTGTCCGACATGTTTGGTGGCGGCATGAGCTCCAACCTGGGATCCTCCGGCGTGGCCGAACGCAACCTGAACCGCTTCACCGTGGTCCTGGGCATCGTCTGGGGTGTTGTCATCATTGGCCTGGGCCTGATCATGTCCTATGGCAACATCGGCGGCTAGATCAGGGGCTAACTGACCCAGGTCCCAAAAGCGCGACAAAAGGGTCCCCTCCGGCACAATGCCGGAGGGGACCCTTTTGCCTGTTTTAGGAGTGGGGCGCCTCTGGGTGTCCGGACTTCAGCGACAAGGTTGGTGCCCCGTCCTGCCGGTTGGCGAACCCCGGCTCAAGTCTGTGCGGCAGCTGCCTCCCACGTACCAGTCGTTCCCGCCGCGATCCAGCCACCCGAGACCTCATGATGAGGCGCAACAGCTGCTCTGTGCTTGAAGGGATGGCAAGGGGATTGCGTGCGCGTGCCGGAGGCAGCGACCTACCCGGCTTGAAACTGCAGCTGACGCGATGAATGATCCCGAATCGCCGCATTGGCTGCAGTTTCCATGCCGGGGCCCGCATCAGCTGCAGTGTCCACGCGGGGTCTGCGCACAGCTTCCGACTGCAATGCGCCAGCCGACCGCCTGCGTCATGCAACCTCACGTGCCGGCCCGCCCAACACCAGCTTGTCCGCCGGTGCTGCCACCCCCTCTGGATTTCAAGCTTTTTATGCCCAGCTGCGCCATGGACGACTGCCAGGCAAGGTAAATGGCGAAGAACGGTGTCCCTGTGGGGTGCGTGCTGGAATCGGCCAACTAGTTGTCGCGGCCCATCAGTTCTGCGGGCACCTTGGCTGAGGCAGCCTCATCGAGCAGCCACAGAGTTTTGTTGGCGCCGCGGGCCCCCGACGCCGGCACCTGCACCGGGCTGGCACCTGCCAGGCCCAGGCCAACTGCAGCCGCCTTGTCGGCCCCGGCAGCCACAATCCAGATCTCCTGGGCCGTGTTGATGGCCTCAAGTGTCAAGGACACGCGCGACGGCGGCGGCTTGGGGGAGTTGCGGACGCCCACCGCCGGGGTGCCGGTGGTGCGGATCCCGGCCATCTCCGGGAACAGCGAGGCAATGTGCGCGTCCGGGCCAAGGCCCAGCAGCAACACATCGAACCGGGGAACGGCGGGCGGTTCGGCCGGGGACTCGTCGTCGTTCTCCCACTCGGAGCGGGCCGCGGCAGCCAGCTCGGCCACATACCCTGCGGCAGCCTCGTCGAGGTCGGCCACCGTGTCCGAGGCTGCCATGGCGTGCACCCGGGCCGGGTCAACGGGGATGTGGTTGAGCAGGGCCTCGCAGGCCTGACCCTGGTTGCGGTCGGGAGAACCTGTTTCAACGAAGCGGTCGTCGCCAAACCAGAAGTTGACCTTGCCCCAGTCGACGGCCAGCCGGGCCGAGGACCTGGCGACCTCTGCCAGGGTGGCGATGCCAACGCTGCCACCGGTCAGGACCACGGTTGCTTCGCCCCGCTCGCTTTGGACATCCAACAGCCGGGTGATGAGCCGGGCCGCGGTTGCGGCGGCCAGCACATCGAAGGACGGGTGGGGTAGGACACGGACATGGGGGCTCACGACTGAACAACTCTCTCTTCTGCCAACAGCTTTTTCAAGCCTTCGGTGACCACTTCACCAAATACTTCATCGGGGTCAAGCCGGCGCAACTCCTCGGCCA
>JBBSQT010000427.1:0-1776 GCA_038243775.1 Actinomycetales bacterium
GGCACGGAACGGGTGGGACGCCGTCGTGCCTGCAGCGTTGGCCATGTGGGCGGCCGGCGGCTCGGTCGTGTTGCTTGGTGAGGGCGTGGCAGCCACGGATTCCCTGCGCAACAGCGAGAAGATCGACGCGGACTAAGCCCGACGGACACCCGGGTGCGGCTGGATCCGGGTGCGGCTAGCTTCCGGCTGCGGCTAGCTTCCGGCTGCGGGGCTCGGCTTGTCCGTTTCCATCAGCAGGTGGTCGTCGCCGAAGCCTTCCTCGCTGTCCAACTCCGCGGTGAAAACCCAAAAGCGGTAGGCGAAGAAGCGGAAGATGGTGCCCAGGACCAGGCCGATCCCGGAGCCGGCGATGACGTCGGCGGTGGCGGATTCAAAGCCCAGAACCCAGTGCGAGATGTACACGCACGCTGCGGCGATGGCCAGGCCGATCCCGTTCATGATGATGAACATGAGAACTTCCCGGACCAGGTTGGCCTGGCGGCGGTGCCGGAACGTCCAGTACCTGTTGGCCAGCCAGGAAAAAACCGTGGCCACGGCGGCTGAAATGATTTTGGCCTTGGTGGGGTGCGCGCCCATGCTGCCGGAAAGCAGCCACAGGTAAATGCCGGTGTCGATGATGAAGGCGATGCCGCCTACAACACCAAATTTGGCCACTTCACGCCAAAACAGGCCGATCAGGGCCTTAATGCGGGTAATGAGCGTTTGAAACATGGTCCTCCGTCGAGCTCAGGGCAAAAACGGATGATTCACGCTGGCGCCTTCTCACGGAATTCTAATCGCAGAAATTGCCTTCCGCCTCCTTGCGCGCTGCCAGTGAGCTGGGAATTTCCGCCCAACTGACCCCGGGAACCCGGTGCGGACGAGGCAAAAGCCAAGAACCGGGCAGACTTTCGGTACGCTGGGGACTGTGACTTTTCCTGTAATCGGTGTGGTGGGCGGCGGACAGCTGGCCCGCATGATGGCCCCCGCAGCCGTGGCCCTTGGTTTTGAATTGCGTGTCCTGGCCGAATCGCCGGAGGTGTGCGCGGTGCCCGTGGTGGCACAAGCCCCTGTTGGCGACTACACGGACCTCGACACTTTGCGTGATTTTGCGCGCGGTGTGAACGTGCTCACGTTTGACCACGAGCACGTCCCGAACGAGCATTTGCAGACCCTGATCGCGGAGGGCGTCAACGTCCAGCCGCGGCCCGATGCCCTGGTCAACGCCCAGGACAAGCTGGTGATGCGTGCCGCCATTGAGCGCCTTGGCCTGCCCAACCCGGCCTGGGCCGCCGTCGGCTCCCCCGCCGACGCCGCCGCCTTTGCTGACACCCACGGCTGGCCCGTCGTGCTGAAAATGCCGCGTGGCGGCTATGACGGCAAGGGTGTGAAGGTGTTGCGTTCGGCCGCCGACGCCCAGGCTGCCGCCGACTGGTTTGAGGCCATGAACCCGCTGCTGGTGGAGGAAATGGTGGACTTCTCCCGCGAGCTCTCCGCCCTGGTGGCCCGCACGCCGTCGGGCGAAGCCAAGGCGTGGCCTGTTGCCGAATCGGTCCAGGTCGACGGGGTGTGCGATGAAGTCATTGCCCCCGCCCCGGACATCGCGCCCGAGGTGGCCGGCGCCGCCGCGGACGCCGCCCTGCTCATCGCCCACGAACTGGGCGTCACCGGTGTCATGGCCGCCGAACTCTTTGAAACCCCCGGCCGCGCACCGGGCTACCTGATCAATGAACTGGCCATGCGCCCGCACAACACCGGCCACTGGACCATGGACGGGGCCGTCACGGGCCAGTTTGA
>JBBSQT010000428.1:0-1775 GCA_038243775.1 Actinomycetales bacterium
CACCGACTCGGAGATCGAGACCATGGCATCAAGGACGTGGTAGGCCAGCTCGCCCGGTGCACGGTGGGGGACACCGGCCCGGATGGAGCGCGCCAGGTCCAGCACGCCCAGCCCCCGGCCCTGGTCGGGGCCTTCGGAGGGAATGCTGGTCCAGTCGTCCTCGCCGCGCTTGCACAGCTTGATGTCGCCGTCGAAGTTGTTGGGATCCGGCAGCGACATGGTGCCCTCGGTGCCCGTGATTTCCACAAAGCCCATGCGTGACTTGGGGGATTCGAAGCTGAAGACGCTGTGCGAGGAGGCGCCGAATTCGAACTGGGCGATGGCGCTGACATGGGTGGGAACCTCGACGTCGAACACCTGGCCTTGCTTGGGCCCGGAACCAATGGTGCGGGTGTGGAAGGCGGTGTTTCCGACGGCGGCCACCTTGGCGATGGGGCCGAAGGCCTGGATCAGTGCGGTCAGGTAATACGGGGCCATGTCAAAGAGCGGGCCGGCGCCCGTCTGGAACAGGAACTCCGGGTTCGGGTGCCAGGACTCGGGCCCCGGGGTCTGGAAGATGGTCAGCGCCGTCAGCGGCGTGCCGATCGCGCCGCCGTCGATCAGCCGGCGTGCGGTTTGCAGACCGGCCCCCAGGAACGTGTCGGGCGCGCAGCCGAGCCGGATGCCGGCGTCGTTCGCTTCCTGCAACAGGGCCAGGCCGCTTTCCCGGTCAAGGGAAAACGGCTTTTCGGTCCACACATGCTTGCCGGCCCGCACGGCCGCGGTGGCGACTGCCACATGCGCGGCCGGGATGGTCAGGTTCACGATGATCTCGACGTCGGGGTGGTTCAGCGCCGCATCAACGCCGCCGAAGGTTTCAATGCCGTACTCGGCGGCGCGTGCAGCTGCGGCCTCTTCGAAGAGGTCGGCGATGACCAGCACCTGCACGTCCGGGAATGTGGTGAGGTTGTCCAGGTACTGCTTGCTGATGTTGCCGGCGCCGATGAAGGCAATGCCAACAGGTCCGGTTTTTGCCACGTGAATCAGGCCTTTCCGGCGTTGAGGAAGGCGAGGCTCGCGGCGATGCCGTCAAAGATGTCGCCGGCGTAGTCGTCAAATTCAATGACGCCGACTTCCAACGATTTGGCCGCGCCAATGACGTCCCAGATGGGAACTTCGCCCTGGCCGGCCGGCAGCTGGGCCTTGGTGTCGTTGGTCAAGGGGCCGTCCTTGATGTGGATGTACTTCACGCGCTCGCCGAGACGGCCCAGCACGTCGACGGCGTTCTCCCCGCCAACGGAGACCCAGTACGTGTCCACTTCCAACACGAGCTCCGGATCCAGCAGCGTCTCAAAGTACTCCAGCGCCGTGGTGCCGTTGATTTTGGACTCCAGTTCCCAGGCGTGGTTGTGGTAACCGACACGGACGCCGTATTCGGCGCCCTTCCTGGCGGCGGCGTTGAGGCCATCGGCGATCTTCTGGATGTCTTCGGCGGTTTGCCAGTGCTCGGCGGGAATGAACGGGTCGATGACGGTGGTGATGCCCAGCTTGTTGGCGGCAGCAAAGATTTCATCCTGGTCTGCGTTCAGCAGGGGAGCGTGGCCGGAAGGGGCCGTGATGCCGTTCTTGGAGAAGGCTTCGGCCAGTTCGTCCGCACGTGCAACGAAGTTGTAGGGCTCCACCTTGGTGAATCCCAGTTCGGCCACACGGGCGATGGTGCCGGGCAGGTCCTCTTCGAGGGGGGTGCGCACGGTGTACAGCTGCAGGGAATACGTCATTGGAACTCCTAGAAGGCA
>JBBSQT010000429.1:0-1766 GCA_038243775.1 Actinomycetales bacterium
GGCCAGCGACGGGATCGTGTACAGCAGCGAGCCCACGGACAGGATGGTTGCGCTCGCCGCTTTGTTCAGGCGGGCCAGCTGCGCCAGCGGTATCGCAATGATCACGCTGAGCACCAGTGGCACCACGGCCTGGATGAGGTGGTAGCCGGTCAGGTTCAGCACCTGCGGGAGGTTGGCGAGGAACCAGTTCATCAGGGCCGTCCTTCCCGCGCGGCCTCGATCGCGGCCAGAACTTCCGCGGCATGCACGACGCCGGTCACCCGTCCTGCGCCGTCAACGGCGACTCCCAGCCCGGACGGGGAGGACAACGCCGCGTCGAGGGCGTTGCGCAGGGTGTCGCCTTCGCGGAACAGCGAGCCGCCGGGGATGAGGTCCGGGGTTTGGGCGGCCGGGGTTCCTCCGGCGCCGAGCGTGGCGTGGGGTGGGTTGGCGGCCGGGGCGCGCCAGCCCAACGGACGTCGGTCGGCATCAACGGACAACGTCCAGCCGGAAGCGGCGCCTGCGGCCGAGGCGCTGGGGATGCCTGGATCGGCGCCCGCATCCAGGGGGGCCGGGTGCACGGGAACGGAGCCGCCGGAGCTGAATTGCAGGTGCCGGAATCCGCGGTCGCGGCCCACAAAGTTGGCCACGAAGTCATCCACCGGGGCGCGCAGGATTTCCTCGGGCGGGGCGTATTGGGCCACCCGGCCGCCGCTGGCAAAGACGGCCACCCGATCACCGAGAACGGTTGCTTCGTCAATGTCGTGCGTGACAAAAATGATGGTCTTGGCCAGCTCGCGCTGCAAGCGGAGCAACTCCTGTTGAAGTTCGGCGCGAACCACGGGGTCCACCGCGGAAAACGGCTCGTCCATGAGCAGCACGGGCGGATCTGCGGCCAGGGCCCGTGCCACACCCACCCGCTGCTGCTGCCCGCCGGAGAGCTGGTTGGGGTAGCGCCTGGCCATGGAGGCCGGCAGCCCCACGGTTTCCAGCAATTCGAGGGAGCGGTTGCGCGCCTGCGCCCGCGGCACCTTGTTCAACCGCAGCACGGTGGCAATGTTGTCAAGCACGGTCCGGTGCGGCAGCAACCCGGCCTGCTGCATGACATAGCCCATGGAGCGGCGCAGTTCGGGGGCGGGGATGGTGCTGACGTCGCGCCCGCCCACCGTGATGGTGCCGGAGGTGGGTTCCACCATGCGGTTGATCATGCGCAGCGACGTGGTTTTCCCGCAACCCGAGGGGCCCACAAAGACAGTGATCTTGCCGGTGCCGACACTGAGACTGAGATTTTCCACGGCGGCCTGCCCGGGATAAACCTTGCTGACACCGTTAAATTCGACCATTGCGGTCCCGGCCTTGCCAATGGTGTCCTGCACGGATGTGGCGCCGTGTGCTGCGGCGGTGGTTTCTTGTGCCGCCATGGAAAGTCCTGACTGTGGGTGGCGTTCTTGTGGATCGTTCACCTGATACCCCTCGATCATAGACAGGCTGAATTTGGACAGTAAAGCTTCGTGCGCCTCGTGACGATTGTTACGCTATCCGCGGACGACGGCGAAACCCGGGCTCCGCCGTCGTCCTTGGTTGGCGTGGTGGCCGGGCAGGCGGCGCGTCCTGTCCCCGGTCAGGACGCGGGGATAGGCTGGGAGCATGGAAACACAGGGAAAGCAGCAGGAAAATTCGGAATTCAGCACCAAGGGCGCCTACGTTACTGGTGCAGAATACACGCGGGACACCCATTACATCGAAACCCGCATCACGCGCGACGGCGCCGACGGCTACCCCGTGGA
>JBBSQT010000430.1:0-1758 GCA_038243775.1 Actinomycetales bacterium
AAGAGTGGATCCGGTGGCGAGCGTCACGGTGTGGGCCGACGGGTCCAGCGCGGTTGCCGCCGTACCGGTCAGGACGGTGACGTTGTTTTCCGGGTACCAGTTTTCGGGAAGGGGCAGCAGTGCGTCTTCGCCCTCCTTGCCCGCCAGGAATCCCTTGGACAGCGGGGGACGCTGGTAGGGGATTTCGGATTCCTCGGCCACGATGGTGATGGCCCCGTCCCAGCCTTCCTTGCGCAGGGTTTCCGCGGCGGTGGCAGCCGTGAGCCCTCCACCAATGATCACCATGCCGGCAGGGCCGTCGGCGGGTGCTGCTGTATTGGACGTCTGGCTCATGATCGAAACTCTTTCCACTGGAAATCTGTTGTTTCTGTTATTTGGTGGGGAAAAATGTCAGTGCGGGAACTGCGCCCGCAAGGGTCCGTCGTCGTTCAACAGGCCGGTAAAGACGGAGGTGCGGGTCACGGTGCCGGAGGTTTGCACGCCGCGCAGGGACATGCACATGTGCTCGGCCTCCATGACTACGCCGACGCCGCGCGGGGCCAGGGTGTCCTCGAGCCAGTCGGCAACCTGCTGGGTGAGGCGCTCCTGAACCTGCAGGTCGCGGGCGAAAAGCTCCACGCCGCGGGCCAGCTTGGACAGGCCGAACAGGCGTGCGCCGGGCAGGTAGCCAACGTGGGCCACGCCGCGGAAGGGCAGCAGGTGGTGCTGGCACAGGGAATGGAACGGGATGTCTTTCACCAGCACGAGTCCCTGGTAGCCCTCGTCGTTGGGGAACGTGGTCCACGAGGTGTGGCGCGGGGTGAGCATTTCAGCGTAGGCGGCTGCGACCCGGCGGGGCGTGTCGAGCAGGTGCGGGTCAGTCTCGTCCCGGCCCAGGGCGCGGAGGAATTCGGCGATGGCGGCCTCTGCACGGGGGAGGTCGATGTTTGAGGATGTTAGCGTCTCGTGGCAATCCAGGGTGGGGATGCCAGGCAAGGCCGTACTGGAAACTGTCATGTCCAACCCTTTCTAAAGCTTGTATTATTGACTTTAGAAGTGGAGACTCAAAGCGTCAAGTAGGCGTGTAACAATTCACCATCATTCCCGCCAGCAGGAAAGCGCAAGGCCCACGGACATGAAACAGTTTGTACAAGTCACCGGCAAGCCGGCCAGCAGCAAGGAGCAGGCGGACATGACAACAGCCCTCCGGTCCGGGCTCAACGAGGGGGAGCGGCTGCGCGCGGTGGCGTCGCTGGGGGACCCGGTGCGCAGGAGGCTCTTCGAACTGGTGCGCGACGCCGGTGGGCCGTTCAGCCGGGACGAGTGCGCCGCGGCGTTGGACCTGCCCAAGAGCACGGTGCGGCTGCAATTGGACCGGCTCGTGGATGAAAAGCTGCTTCGCGTGGAGTTCCGGAAGCTGGGCGGCAAAACCGGGCCGGGCTCCGGGCGTCCTAGTAAATTGTACGCCGTGGCGCAGACTGAAATCAGTGCATCGGTTCCGCCGCGGCACTACGACCTGGCGGCCGCCCTCCTGGCCGCGGCCGTGCAGCGTTCCATCGACACGGGCGAGGACGTGGCGGACGCCGTGGCTTCGGTGGCCTACGCGGAAGGGCACCGGCTCGGCGTGGAAGCCGGCGGCATCCACCAGCTGCTGAGCAACGCCGGGTACAGCCCGGAGCCCGACGGCGAGGGCGGGACCATCATGGCCAACTGCCCGTTCCACCGGCTCTCCCAGGACCATGCCAAAGTGGTGTGCTCGCTCAACGGTTCGCTCCTGAG
>JBBSQT010000431.1:0-1740 GCA_038243775.1 Actinomycetales bacterium
ACCAGCATCCACGCCGGCGCCATGGCAGCACTGACGCCCAACAGCACCGCACCCCCAACAACGTCCTTCCGGGGGAACGCTTCACGGCTGCGGTTGCGCCAGCGCAGGAACAGATGGAGAAGCACGACGGCGGCAAACGGCACCCCTGCCGGACGCGAGAGTCCCAGCATGATCACCAAGGGGACGGCACCCCAGTAGTTGCGCCGAATCAGCAGGTGCAGCGCACCGGCCAGGAAGAAGATGCCCAGGGACTCCGCGTACGGCACCTGCAAAACAACGGACACGGGGAAGGTGGCAAAAAACGCGACACCCCACAACGCCGTCGTCGGGGAGGCATAGTTTTGGAACAGTTTGTAAATCATCAAGGCCGCGGCGAAACCGGCCAGGGTTGCCACCAGCGCACCCGAGGCGGCCCAGCCCAGGCCTGTGACGGAGCTGAGCCCGCGGGCAAGGTACGGCAGCGCCGGGTAGAAGGCCCACTGGTTGGGTTGTGCTGTGCCGTCCCCGTTGCGCGGGATCTCGCGGGGGTAGCCGTTGTTGAAGATTTGTTCGTACCAGCCGGCATCCCACCGGTTGATGAAGTCCAGGTAGCTTGGCTGGCGCCCGCTCCACGGAGATGCCTCGGCCTGCCAGGCGGCACCAACCAGGACCATGAAACTCAGCAGCCGTGCGCAGGCGTAGATGAGGGTGACTTTCAGCCACCACGGCGCCCGTCTCAGCGGGGCAAGGCCATGGCGCAGCGCACGGTACATGCGGTCGTTGACGGTGATCGTGGATGCACCGGCAGAGCCAGGGCTGTGCGGGGCGCTCATGCCGGTGCCGGGTCCGGTGCCGGGGCGGGCGCCAGCCAACACCCGGGCTGGTGGTCGTTGACCACGCCGATGGCCTGCATCATGGCGTAGGCGGTGGTGGGACCCACGAAGGAAAAGCCATGCTTTTTCAGCGCCTTGGCCAGCTGTGCGGACTCGGTTGTTTGGGCCGGGACAGGCTCGCTGGCAGGGCGCGGCACCAGCGGGGCGTGGGCGGCGATGACGGAGCCAAGGCTCACTCTGTCAGGCAGCGCCAGCAGCGCCCTGGCGTTGTTGATGGTGGCGTTGATTTTCAGCCGGTTGCGCACAATCGAGGCATCCGCCAGCAGCCGGGCCACATCTTCGGCGCCGAAGCCGGCCACGGCTGCCGGGTCAAAGCCGTGGAAGGCTTCCCGGAACGCTTCGCGCTTGCGCAGGATGGTGATCCAGCTCAGGCCCGACTGGAACGCCTCGAGGCTGAGCCGTTCAAAGAGCTCGGTTTCGCCGGTGACGGGCCGGCCCCATTCGGTGTCGTGGTACTGCTGGTATTGTTCGTCCCGTTCAATTCCGGCCCAGGCGCAGCGGACCAATCCATCATCATTCACACGTGCTGCCATCCGCCGCGCTGCCGCCCGTCGCGGCCCCGACCGCGCTGCCATCCGTCGCGGCCCCGACCGCGCTGCCATCCGTGGCGGCCCCCTTTTCAGCGGGTGCCGCCGAACCGGCGCCGGCTGGGGGTCCGCCGTCGTCGGGCTCAAAATTCACCCCGGGATCCGTGCGAAGCCCCCCGCCAACCGCCGCCTCAAGCTCTGCGATCCGGGAGTCCCTGGCGGCTATTTGGTCGCGCAGCCGGTCCAGGACCTCATCCACCTGGTCCATGCGGTAGCCGCGCAGCCCCAGCGAGAACCGCACCCTGTCGACGTCGGCCGGGACGGGGGCATCCGGCAGCAGC
>JBBSQT010000432.1:0-1737 GCA_038243775.1 Actinomycetales bacterium
CAAGGCCGACAAGCCGTCGTCGAGCGCCAAGGCAACAGCGAGCCCCACCGCAACGGAAAAACCCACCGTGGGGGCGGGTCCGGACGGGGTCATCGGCGTGGCGCCGAAGGCCGAACTGCTCAGTGTTTCCTTGTGGTTGGGGAGCGAAAACCCCTCCGGGAAGAACATTGATGACCAGATCCCCGCCGCGGTGAGGTGGGCGGTGGACCAGGGCGCCACTGTCATCAACATGTCCCTGGGCAGCACCTCCACGGCCTGGCCGCAAAGCTGGGATGAAGCATTTGCGTACGCCGAGGCAAATGACGTCGTCATCGTGGCGGCGGCCGGCAACCGGAAAACCGGCAGCGAACAAGTCGGAGCCCCGGCAACCATCCCCGGAGTCCTCGCCGTGGGAGGGCTGGACCGTGACGGCACAGCCAGCGTCGATTCATCGTCCCAAGGCATCAGCATCGGGGTCAGCGCACCGGCCGAGGACCTGGCCGGCGGTTTGCCCGGAGGCGGTTACGCAACCTGGAGCGGCACCAGCGGTGCGGCACCCATAGTTTCCGGAGTCGCAGCGCTGATCCGTTCCAAATACCCCAAGATGAGCGCAGCGCAGGTCATCAACAGGATCATCTCCACCGCGAAGCCGGCGGGCGAGGGGGTACCCAACGCCATTTACGGATTTGGCGTCCTCGATGCCGCGTCCGCCCTGACGGCCGACGTGCCCGTTGTGGCGGAAAACCGGCTGGGCAGCATAGCCGAGTGGATCCGGGTCCACCGGCGCGGGGAATCGGTCCCTCCCGCAGGCGACGGGAATCCGCTCCAGAGCGTTCCCCAGCCGCAGCCAACATTGATTGACCACGCAGCGCCCAGCCCGCTGGCCGCGGATCAAGGCTCCAGCGAACTGCCCCGTGCGTTGGTCCTGGGGTCCGGCGGACTGCTGGGACTCATCGCTGCCGGGGGAGCCACCCACTTGGTGCTGGCCAGGCGGCGGCTGGAAGCGGCCGGCGTGGACGGGGCTGCGGAAAGCAGTGGCGGTTCCCCCGGTGGGGACCCCGGCCCAGACCACAAGCACTAGCCACAGGCCGCCGGGCCGTTGGCCAATCGCCCAAAGGTGCATTGCACCGTAGTGTCATTGGCTAGTGAATGTTTTCACAAAGACCTGTATTATGGATGTATGGCAATCACTCCCACCTTTTCAACACGACCGCGTGTCCTTGTAGTTGGCGGCGGTTACGTCGGCCTGTACACGGCCTTTAACCTGCAGAAGAAGATCGCAAAATCGGGTGGCATCGTCACCCTTGTGGATCCACTGCCCTACATGACCTACCAGCCGTTCCTGCCCGAAGTTGCCGGCGGCAACATCGAACCACGCCACGCAGTCGTCTCGTTCCGCAAGCACCTGAAGCAGACTGAGCTCATCCAGGGCGCAGTGACCAGCATCGACCACGAAAACCGCACGGCTGTCATCGCCCCGGTTGACGGCGCCGACCCCATTGAGCTGCCGTACCACGACGTTGTTGTGGCTGCCGGGGCCATCACGCGCACCTTCCCCATCAAGGGACTCGCCGAAAATGGCATCGGTCTGAAGACCATTGAGGAAGCCGTTGCCCTGCGCAACCAGGTCCTGGAGCTCATCGAGCAGGCCTCGACGGAGACCGACGCCGCCAAGCGCCAGCGCGACCTGACGTTCGTCGTCGTCGGCGGCGGTTTTGCCGGCATCGAAACCATTGCCGAGCTCGAGGACATGGCCCG
>JBBSQT010000433.1:0-1733 GCA_038243775.1 Actinomycetales bacterium
CGGTCCAGTTCCCTTCGGCCAGTGCCGTGCCGCCACGGGTGGAGTTGCCGCTCATGAAGGAGACAAAGTAGCCGCCCAGGTGGATGAACCCGACGGCGTCAACAAATCCGGCGGCACTGGCCAGGATGGCGGCAAGGGCCATCTCGGAACGGTGGTGGCTTTGCAACGGTGCCCTGTCTTCTAACTGCCGAAGCGGCGGCTGCGCCCGGCGTAGTCGCGCAGCGCCCGCAGGAAATCGATTTTTCGGAATGCCGGCCACAGGGCTTCACAGAAGTAGAACTCGCTGTAGGCGCTCTGCCACATGAGAAAGCCGGACAGGCGCTGCTCACCGGAGGTGCGGATGACCAGCTCCGGGTCAGGCTGACCGCGGGTGTACAGAAATTTGGAGATGTCATCGACCGTGAGGCTGCCGGCAACCTCTGCCATGGTGCGTCCCGCGGTGTCCGCCTCGTGCAGGAGATCGCGGACGGCGTCGACAATTTCACGCCGGCCGCCGTAGCCGATGGCCACGTTGACGTGGATGCGCTCCTTGGCCGGGACGCGGGCGGCCAGGGATGAGAGCCTCGTGGCGAGGTAGTCCGGCAGCAGTTCCGGTGCCCCCATCGCATGCACGCTGATGTCGGCGTCGGCGTCGAGCAGGTCAAGGGTGTTGGCGATGATGCCCATGAGCCCGTCGAGCTCCTCCGTGGAGCGGCTCATGTTGTCCGTGGAAAGCATGTAGAGGGTGACAACCTTGATGCCCAGGTCCTGGCACCAGCCCAGGAACTCGAGGATCTTGTCCGCCCCGGCCTGGTGGCCCTGGCTCGTGGGCGCGTTGAACTGCTTGGCCCAGCGGCGGTTGCCGTCCACCATGACGCCGATGTGGGCAGGCACGCTGCCGGGGTCCAGGGAGCGGGCGAGCCGGCGTTCGTAGTAGTTGTACAGCACCTTGGGCATCCGCGCGGTGTCGGTTGAACGCCACATGTTTGTGCACCGGACCTTTAAGAATATTGGCCCTGCGGCCGTACGAATCTTGCTAGCTCTAGGTTACCCGCACGGGATGCGATTTCCTGCCAAGCACCTCCGAAAGCTTACTACTCCAAGGCAGCTTATCGGGATCCGACTATGCTTTTATCATGACCAGTGCTCCGGAAATTGACGTCAAACCCACCTGGCGCGGCTGGCTGCACGCAGGCAGCACACCCGTTGTGCTGGTGGCCGGAATTCTGCTGGTAGTGCTGGCACCCGGGCTGGGGGCCAAGGTCTGTTGTGCCATCTACGGAGTGACCGGCGTGATGCTTTTTGGCACAAGCGCGCTATATCATCTCGGGAATTGGGAGCCCAAAGCCAGGGCGACCCTCAAGCGCCTGGACCACAGCAACATCATGCTGGTCATCGCCGGCTCGTACACGCCGCTGTCCTACCTCATGCTGCCGCGGACCACCGCCGCGTTGCTGCTGTGGATGATCTGGAGCGGTGCCATTGCCGGGGTGGTCTTCCGTGTGATGTGGGTCGGCGCCCCGCGGTGGCTCTATGTCCCCATTTATGTGCTGCTCGGCGTGACGGCACTGTTTTTCCTGCCGGAATTCTGGGCCGCCGGCGCGATGCCCACGCTGCTGATCTGCTTCGGCGGCGCCCTGTACATTGCCGGGGCCGTCATTTACGGCATCAAAAAACCCAACTTCAGCCCCCTGCACTTCGGCTTCCACGAACTGTTCCATGCCCTGACCGTGGCCGCCTTCACCACCCACTTC
>JBBSQT010000434.1:0-1724 GCA_038243775.1 Actinomycetales bacterium
AGAACAAGGTCGTGTTTTCGTGCCAGCTCGACGAACTTTTCCATGATGTGGCGCGGATAGACCGCGCCTGTCGGGTTGTTGGGGTTGATGATGACGATGGCCCGGGTTTTGGGAGTGATTTTTGCCTCAACGTCCCCCATGTCGGGCCACCACTCATTCTCTTCGTCGCACAGATAGTGCACAGGCACCCCGCCGGTGAGGGTCACGGTGGCCGTCCACAGCGGATAGTCGGGGGCCGGGATCATGACCTCGTCGCCATTTTCCAGGAAGGCCTGCAGCGTCATGGAAATGAGTTCGCTGACGCCGTTGCCCACGAAGATGTCATCCACACCGATGCTCATCAGGCCCTTGGTTTGGTAGTACTGCGAGATGGCGGTGCGGGCCGAGAAAATGCCCTTGGAGTCGCTGTAGCCCTGCGCACCGCGGAGGTGGTGGATCATGTCAACAACAATGGACTCCGGCGCCTCGAGACCAAAAGGGGCTGTGTCACCCAGGTTCATGCGAAGAATCCGGTGCCCCTCCGCCTCCATCTTTTGGGCCGCCTGCAGGATGGGGCCGCGAAGTTCGTACCGGACGTTGGCAAGTTTGCTGGAATGTTGCATGGGGCGCATACATTCCATCTTCACACATTCACCGCACCTCACCCGGACACTGTCCACGTTCCGGCTTCCGGGACCCAGCGCCTGATGGCCAGCTGCGGCCCCTGGCGCGCCGGCGTCCCCTGCTGCGCCCGGGGAGTCAGCCGCCCCTTCCGCGGGTTATTCCTGGAGGACGGCAAGCACATTCCCGGCGGGGTCCTTGAACCAGGCGATCAGCGGCCCGCCGGCCCGGAAGATGCCCTTGGCGTCGGTCTGCAGGGGTGTGCCCTCATAGTGTTCAAGGACGACGCCGGCTCCCACCAAAGCGTCCACGGCTTGTTCGATGTCGGGGACCGGGAAGTTAAGGACGGTGAAGGAGGCCGGTTCATGGGCATCGCCCTTGGGGTAGACGATCACTTTTCCACCGCCCGGCAGGTGCAGGGTCAGAAGTCCGTTGGCCTCGGCCACCTCCAGGCCCAGGATCCCGGCGTAAAAATCCTGAGCTGCTGCCGTGTCGTCAACGGAGAACCCGCTGAAGGCATTGCTTTTTTCAAACATGGCAGACACTTCCCTTTGCCGCTGCGAACCCTTTCCGGCCATTCTAGTTTTCGCAGGGTCCGGCACGCCAGAGCGCCGTGGGCCCCATCCCGGCAGGGATGCAGCAAGCGGGACGCTGCGCCTGTCCACCCAAGGCGGCTACAGCGTGCCGGCCCAGTCGTCCTTGACCTGCTTGCGCAGGATCTTGCCGAGCATGGAGCGGGGCATGTCCGGAACGGCAATGATCCGCACGGGCACCTTGTACCGGGCCAGGTTTTTCTTGCAGTAGCCGCGCAGGGCGCCTTCGTCCAGGACGGCGCCGGGTTCAAGCTGGACGGCGGCGACCACCATTTCGCCGCCGCGCTCGGAGGCCGTGCCAAAGACCGCCGCCTCGACGACGGACTCGTGGCGGCGCAGGACGCCTTCCACTTCCGAGGGGGAAACATTAAAGCCCCCGGTGATGACCAGCTCCTTGACCCGGTCAACGATGGTGGAGAACCCGTCGGCGTTGACCGTGACAATGTCGCCGGTGCGCAACCAACCATCTGCCGTGAGGGTTTTCGCGCTTTCCTGCGGGTTGTTCCAGTACCCCTGGAAAACTTGGGGGCC
>JBBSQT010000435.1:0-1724 GCA_038243775.1 Actinomycetales bacterium
GCCAGCTATGCCGCCCACCCCCAACGATTCCCCAAACGACCACTCACACCCCAACTCGATGACTACGTCGCCATCAACGACCCCCAACAAAGAACCTCACAACACACCAACCTCTCCCAAACAGGTTGACAAATACCGTCGGACGGGCGCGAAAGTGGGGGGCGGGCGCGGATGTTGCGCAAAACTCACGAGGGGCGGAGGGCAGCATCACTTGAACGGGTTCCACTGCGCCATGGGTGCAAGATTGGACAGTCCAGCCCGCAGCAGCAGGAATCCGATGACCCCCACGACCCACAAAAGTGTTTCACCGGCGAACTTCCCCAATTTGTTGGATACCCGCTGAAGCAGGGGATCCAGTCGGCGCCCCAGCGTTGTCCGCACGGCCAGCAACAGCAGGGCCGGCAGCAGCATCACCAGGCAATAGATGGCCAGGACCACTACTTCGGCAGACAGCACCAGCGTTGAGTTGGCCAGGAATCCAATCGCCACGAGGTACGGCAGCATGGTGGGCAGTTCCAGAAGACCTGCGATCAGGGCCAGGCCCACAATGCCACCGGGGCTGCGCAGCGCCCCCGAAAGCCGCGTCTGCCACTTGACCTCGGATTTGGAAGCTGCCTCAAGGTTTTCAGCCGCAGGACCCCGGTCAACACCAGCGGCCCAGGCAGCGGCAGCCGCGTTTTGTGCCTTCTTCGCGGGATCCGGCTTCAGGGAATAGGCCAGCATGCCGCCACCGCCGAGCACCAAGGCCCACTGGACCAGCGGCATTCGTGCCACCGGTTGCGTGCCCAGGCCGTCGATGACCCAGTCGGCCCCGCCGAGCACAGCAATGCCGACAGCGAAATATAAAGTTGCCAACACACCCAGGTAGAGCAGAATCCTCGGCACCAGCCCCCGGGCGTCGGGACGCAGCAGCAACCACAGGGGAATCAGCAGGGTCCCGATGCTGGTGCTGTCAATGATTGCCAGGATGGTCAATTGCAGGTAGATAGCGATCGTCATGGTTTCAGCCTGCCAACGGCGCCCCTGGCCGGCGTCGGCCAGGGGAACCACCGGCCGTCATACCTTCGTCGCACGCAGGCCTGTCCGGCTTGCCGCCCCGCCACCGCCGCGCAAGACTGTGACCATGAACCAACCGACAGCCCCCGCCCGCCAGGTGCCGCTGTTCCGTCGACTGGCCAGCGGCTTCATGGCGCTGGACGTGCGAGCCATTGCCAAAACAAACATTGAGGACATCGCCCTCGCGGGTGGCTACTTCATCGTCTTTTGGCTTTTGGACGCCGTCAAGCTCACCGCATTTGGCGACCTCAAAGTGGACGCGTTGGCCTCAGCATGGCCGGCCATTGCCGTGCTTGGCTGCTTCGGCGTGCTTTTCCGCCGAACCGCCCCGGCTGCCACGGCCTGGATGTGCGGCCTTGCCGCGGTGGGGCTGCTCCTTGCCGGGCATGCCGGCGCCTTTGTCCTGGTGTTCGAGTTCTTCTTTTCCGTAGTCCTCTTCGGCACCGCCAAGGCTTCCGAACTGGCCTCCCGCTCCGCCTGGGTCATGACGGCCATGCTGGTGGTGGCCGTCTTTGCCCTCTCCCGGAACGCGAGCCTGACCGTGGCCGCAGGACTTCTGGGCGTCATCACTTTCCTGACGCCAGTGGAGTGGGCCGGCAACCTGCGCAAGGCCAACCTGCTGGCGCAGAGCGAGTCCGCCCGCGCCGATGCCGTTCATGACGGCGCCC
>JBBSQT010000436.1:0-1706 GCA_038243775.1 Actinomycetales bacterium
CATCGAGCATTTCCTGCTGCAGGGTGACCTGACGGCGGTCGCGCCCGGTTATCTCTCCCCGGAGGTTGCCGCCAGGCTCGCCACGCTGGCTGTCCCCGAAGGCCGCGGTGCGGCCGGCATGTTCCGCTTCAGCGAATCCTCCCTGCGGCGCGCCACGGCCGGAGGCTGGCAGGCCGCCGACATCATGGGCTTCCTCCACCGGCATTCCAGCACAGCCGTCCCCCAGTCACTTGACTATCTGGTCCACGAGGCCGCGAGGACAACCGTGCAGACCAGAGCCGACGGCCCGAAACCCGCTGTCAACGCACCGACTGACACAACCCCCGCGGCGAGCGCCCCGCGCACCAACACAATTTCAGACCCACCCGCAGTTACCGAAGCAGCCGCAGAATCAGCACGTCGCGCACAACTTGCGGTGCTGCGCGGCGCCCCCGAAAGACCAGTGGAAGGCGCGGCAGGCGGGGCTGCTGGCGGAACCTCCGACGGTGGAACCTGCGACGGCGGCTTCGGGGTGGCCCTCGTTTTGGAGCAGCTCAGAACCGCCGTCACCGCCGGCGCCAAGATCCGCCTGCTCGCCGTGACCGGATCAGGTGAGGTCGAACGGCTGCTGGTGCAGCCGACGTCGTTCGCCGAGGGCCTGCTCCGGGCACGCCTCGTCGAAACCGGGGCAATGCGCAGCTTCAACGTGCACAGGATTGTGGGCGTGGAAGAACCAGCCCGGCAGGACAAAGGAAAATCATGAGTGGCGGCCCCATCATTGTCCAAAGCGACAAGACCATCCTGTTGGAGGTGGCGCACCCCGACTCCACCGAGGCACGCCATGCCATTGCCGCGTTCGCCGAGCTGGAACGCGCCCCGGAACACGTACACAGCTACAGGATCACGCCGTTGGGGTTGTGGAATGCCCGGGCTGCGGGGCTCGACGCCGAATACGTGGTGGACACGCTGCTGGAGTTTTCCCGCTACCCCGTGCCCCATGCCCTGCTGCTGGACATCGCCGAAACCATGGCCCGCTATGGCAGGTTGCGCCTGAAAAAGGATGCACAGCACGGGCTCGTGCTGCGCAGCGACGACGAGCTGATCCTCACCGAGGTGTGCCACACCAAAAAGGTGGCGGCACTGCTGGGCGCGCGCATCGATCCGCTGACCGCGGTGGTCCACGGCACCGCCCGGGGCGAACTGAAGCAATTGCTGCTCAAGGCAGGCTGGCCGGCCGAGGACGCCGCCGGGTACGTCGACGGCACCGCGCACCCCATCGCCTTGACGGCTGCAAGCGGGACGGCTGCCACCGAGACCGCGGCTGGCGGGACCGCGGCAAGCGGGACCGCGGCTGGACAGTCGTGGACGCTGCGCGGCTACCAGCGCACGGCGGTGGAGAATTTCTGGGCAGGAGGCTCCGGCGTCGTGGTTCTGCCGTGCGGGGCGGGGAAGACTATTGTCGGTGCGGGGGCCATGGCCGCCTCCGGAACCACCACGCTGATCCTTGTCACCAACACCCTCTCCGCCCGCCAGTGGAAGGCCGAGCTGCTCAAACGGACGACGCTGACGGAGTCCGAGATCGGCGAGTACTCGGGGGCCGTGAAGGAGGTTCGGCCTGTCACGATCGCCACCTACCAGGTCCTCACCATGCGCCGCAACGGCAGCTACCCGCACATGGAACTGCTCGACGGGAACGACTGGGGTCTGCTGGTCTACGACGAGGTCCA
>JBBSQT010000437.1:0-1700 GCA_038243775.1 Actinomycetales bacterium
ACCGATGAGATCTTCGGCCCGGTCCTGGCCGTGGTCCGCACCGAGAGCTACGACGAAGCCCTTGAGCTGATCAACAGCAACCAGTTCGGCAACGGCACCGCCATTTACACGCGCGACGGCGGAGCGGCACGCGCCTTCCAGTTCGACGTCGAGGCCGGCATGGTGGGCGTCAACGTCCCCGTCCCCGTCCCCGTGGGCGCCTTCTCCTTCGGCGGCTGGAAGGACTCCCTGTTCGGCGACTCGCACATCTACGGCCCGGAGAGCGTCCACTTCTACACGCGCAGCAAGGTCATCACGACCCGCTGGTCCGAGCCCACCAGCACCCAGCTGAGCCTGGGCTTCCCAAGCAACTCCTGATCACGGCACCGGATTCGAAAGGAAACTCCCATGACTGACATTCTGAGCACCGAAACTGTTGCAGACAGCGCAACCGACAATGCCGCCGTCGAACAGGCCATCCGCCACAACGACCGCGCCCACGTGCTGCACTCCTGGTCCGCCCAGGCCAAGATCGATCCGCTGCCCGTAGCCGGCGGGAAGGGCTCCACCTTCTGGGACTACCAGGGCAACAGCTACCTGGACTTCGACGCACAGCTGGTGAACCTGAACCTGGGCCACCAGCACCCGGACCTGGTCAAGGCCGTCCAGGACCAGGCCGGCAAGATGGCCACGATCCAGCCGGCCTTCGCCAACGACGTCCGCGGTGAACTGGCGGCCCTGATTGCCTCCAAGGCCCCTGGCACCCTGAACAAGGTCTTCTTCACCAACGGCGGCGCCGAGGCCAACGAGAATGCCGTCCGCATGGCCCGCCAGCACACCGGCAAATCCAAGGTGTTGGCCATGTACCGCTCCTACCACGGGGCCACGGCCACGGCCATGCAGCTCACCGGCGACCCCCGCCGCTGGGCCAATGAGCCGGGCGCCAACTCGGTCATGCACTTCTTTGGGCCGTACGCGTACCGGTCGCCGTTCCATTCCAGCAGCCCGGAGGAGGAGAGCGCCCGCGCCCTGGAGCACCTCGAGAATGTCATTGTTCTTGAGGGCGCCTCCACGATTGGCGCGATCATCATTGAAACCGTGGTGGGCACCAACGGCATTCTGGTCCCGCCGCCGGGCTACCTGCCCGGTGTGCGCGCCTTGTGCGACAAATACGGGATTGTCTACATCGCCGACGAGGTCATGGCAGGTTTTGGGCGCATTGGTGAGTGGTTCGCGGTGGACGCGTTCGACGTCGTGCCTGACCTGATCACCTTCGCCAAGGGGGTCAACTCCGGCTATGTTCCGCTCGGCGGGGTGGTCATCAGCGATGAGATCGCGGCAACCTTTGATGAGAAGGTCTACCCCGGCGGACTGACCTACTCGGGGCACCCGCTGGCCTGTGCCCCCGGGGTGGCCACCTTTGAGGTGTTTGAGCGCGACGGCGTGCTGGCCCATGTCCGGGACCTGGGCTCACGCGTTGTCCAGCCCATCCTCGAATCATGGCTGGAAAAGCATCCCAGTGTCGGCGAGGTGCGCGGCCGGGGCCTGTTCTGGGCCATTGAACTGGTCACGGACAAGGAAAGCCGCGAACCGCTGGTGCCGTTCAATGCCGCCGGCGAGGCAGCACGCCCCATGGCTGAGATTGTCGCGGCGTGCAAGGCGCGCGGCGTCTGGCCCATGGTCAACAACAACCGCATCCACATCTGCCCTCCGTTGATCAT
>JBBSQT010000438.1:0-1689 GCA_038243775.1 Actinomycetales bacterium
CCCGGGTGGCAGTGCGCGGATGCGTAGACACCCGTGTTCGGCGGGAACTACCGTGAACTAACGCGAAGTCACGCCGCCGTCATTCCGGCGGCACCCACAGCAACATTTACACCAAGGAGTCACCATGACCGTGAGCGCTGCCACCGACGTCACCGAACGCGAAAGCGCCTTGCTGGCAACGGTCCCCACCGGACTGCTCATCAACGGCGAGTGGCGCCAGGCCGCATCCGGAAAGACGTTCGCCGTGGAGGATCCCGCCACCGGTGAGGTGCTTTTGAACGTGGCCGACGCCGGAGCCCAGGACGGTGCCGACGCCCTCGACGCCGCCGTGGCAGCACAGGACGAGTGGGCCGCCACCTCCCCGCGCTTCCGTGCCGAGATCCTGCGCCGCGCCTTTGACATGGTCATTGCCCGCGCCGACGACTTTGCCCTCCTCATGACCCTGGAAATGGGCAAGCCGCTGGCCGAGGCCCGCGGCGAGGTCACCTACGGTGCCGAGTTCCTGCGCTGGTTCTCCGAAGAGGCTTCCCGCTCCTTTGGCCGCTACTCCTCCAACCCCGAGGGCACGCAGCAGATGCTGGTGCAGAAGAAGCCCGTTGGCCCGTGCCTGCTGATCACGCCCTGGAACTTCCCGCTGGCCATGGCCACCCGCAAGATTGCCCCCGCGATTGCGGCCGGCTGCACCATGGTGCTCAAGCCTGCCAACCTGACGCCGCTGACCAGCCAGCTCTTCGCCCAGATTCTCCTTGAAGCAGGCCTGCCGGCAGGTGTCCTGAACGTGGTTGCCACCTCCGACGCCGGCGGTGTCACCGGTCCCATGATCCAGGACTCCCGACTGCGCAAGCTTTCCTTCACCGGTTCCACCCCCGTGGGCAGGCGCCTGCTGGCCGACGCCTCGACGAACGTGCTGCGCACCTCCATGGAACTCGGAGGCAACGCCCCGTTCCTGGTGTTCGAGGACGCCGATCTGGACGCCGCCGTCGAGGGCGCCATGGCTGCCAAGCTGCGCAACATGGGCGAGGCCTGCACGGCAGCCAACCGTTTCCTGGTGCACGAGTCCGTGGCTGGGGAATTTGCCACCAAGTTCGCCGCCAGGATGGACGCCATGCCCCTGGGCCGCGGCACCGACCCCGCCACGAAGGTGGGCCCGCTGATCGATGCCAAGAGCCGGGACAAGGTCCACTCACTTGTTTCCGACGCCGTGGCCGACGGCGCCACCGCCATCACCGGCGGCGCCCCCGCGGAAGGTGCCGGCTACTTCTACCAGCCCACCGTCCTGCAGGGAGTGGAGCCCGGTGCGCGCATCCTGACCGAGGAAATCTTCGGCCCCGTGGCCCCGATCGTGACCTTCAAGACCGAGGACGAGGCCGTCGCCCTGGCCAACGCCACCGAGTACGGCCTGGTCGCCTACGTCTTCACCCGGGACCACAACCGCGGCATGCGCATGGCCAACCGCATTGAAACCGGCATGATGGGCCTGAACGCGGGCGTCATCTCCAACGCCGCGGCACCCTTCGGCGGGGTCAAGCAGTCCGGTCTGGGCCGCGAAGGCAGCATCGAGGGCATCGAGGAATACCAGTACACCCAGTACATCGGCATGCCCAGCCCCACCGCCTAGCCGCACCAGCGGGCTCCGCCGGCCGGCACCACCGGGCACCACGCACGGGCCGGCCTGGACCGTGAGCCCGC
>JBBSQT010000439.1:0-1636 GCA_038243775.1 Actinomycetales bacterium
GCGGCGCAGAAGGTGCGTGAGGAGGTGGGCAATCCGGACATTCTCATCAACAACGCCGGTATTGTGCGCGGGAAGTACTTCTGGGAACACGACCAGCGCACAGACATTGCCGCCACCATGGCCGTCAACACCCTGGCCCTGATGCACATTACGCGCGAGTTCCTGCCGGCCATGATTGCGGGCGGCCGGGCATCGCGGATCGTCAACGTCGCCTCGGCCGCGGGGCTGCTGGCCAACCCCAGGATGAGTGTCTATTCCTCCTCCAAGTGGGCTGTGGTGGGCTGGAGCGACTCCCTGCGTCTGGAGTTGGAACAGGCGGGCCACAGCCACGTCCGTGTCACAACCTTCTGCCCCTCGTACATCAAGACAGGCATGTTCGAGGGCGCCCGCGGGCCCCTGCTGACCCCGCTCATGGAACCGGAAGCCGTCACGGAGCGGGTGTGGCGGGCCATGAAGGAAGGCACGCCGATGCTGATGATGCCGTGGACGGTGAAGCTGAGCATGGCACTGCGCGGGGTGCTGCCTCTGGCCGCATGGGATGTGGTGGCCGGACGCGTCTTTGGCGTCTACAGGTCAATGGAGCATTTCACGGGCCGCAAATAAACCCCGGTGATCTGCTGTTGGCTGACATCCGGCCGGTTTCCACCCGCCCCTCGATAGAGTGGATTCCATGACATTCGCCGATACCCCAGCAAGCACAACTGTTCCCGATTCGATTCCGGCGGGGCCCCCGGTTGCCAAGAAAATTCCCGTGGAGCGCACCCGCCACGGCGACACCTTTGTGGACAACTACGAGTGGCTGCGGGAGAAGGAAAACCGCGAGGTTGTGGCGCACCTGTTCGCCGAGCAGGCGTACACGGATGCCATGACCGAAGGCCAGGAGACGCTGCGGACGGACATCTTCAACGAGATCAAGAACCGCACGCAGGAAACCGACCTGTCCGTGCCGAGCCGCAAGGACGGCTGGTGGTACTACTCGCGCATGGTGGAGGGCCAGGCCTACGGCATCCAGTGCCGGGTCCGCGCCGAAAGTAACGGCACCCTCGAGGACTGGACCCCGCCCACTGTGGAGCCGGGCGTTGACGTCTCCGGCGAGGAAATCCTGCTGGACGGCAACGTCGAAGCGGAGGGCCAGCCCTTCTTCTCGATCGGCGGCGCCGCCGTCACCCGCGACGGCAACCTGTACGCCTACGCCGTGGACAACGCCGGCGACGAGCTGTTCACCATCCGGATCAAGGACCTGCGCACCGGCGAACTCCTGCCCGACACCATTGAGAACGCCTTCTACGGCCTGACATTCTCCCCCGACGGGCGCACCCTCTTCTACATGCTCGCCGACGACTCCTGGCGCCCCCACCAGGTCAAAACCCACGTCTTGGGCACCCCCGTTTCCGGCGATGAGGTCCTCTACCAAGAGGACGACGTGGCCATGTGGACGGGCTTTGAGCAGTCCGCGGACCGCCGCCACCTCATGATCAGCATCGGCTGCTCCGAATTCAGCGAGACCCGCCTGCTGGACTTTGCCGCCCCGGAAAAGGGCCTGCAGGTCCTCATCCCCCGCAGCGCCGGGATCCTGTACGACGCCGAACCGTTCCTTCTGGACGGCGCCGAAAAGGTCCTGCTCACGCATGACCGC
>JBBSQT010000440.1:0-1633 GCA_038243775.1 Actinomycetales bacterium
CACCACTTCATCCAGCACCGACTGCATCTTGGCGACAAGCTCACGCTGTGCGCCCTGCTTCGCGGCGGCCTCCTCGAAGGCTTCCATCGCCTCCAGCTGGCTGTCCTCAAGTTCGCCGCGCCGCCTGGTCAGGGACTCAATCTCGCTTTGGAGGGCCATGAGGTCCTTCGACAGGCCGGTTCCGCTGTTCAGCTTCGCCTCGTCACGCACAATCCGCGCCACAACGGCGGCAACATCGTCCTCCGTCTTGGTCAGGGCCCGCTGCGCGTCGCCCGCAGCCGTATCAAGGACCACCTGGTCGCTCTTGGCGGTTGTGACCCCGGCATGCAGGTCAGGGAGCCGGGGATCTTCCTTCAGTGCCTTGGCCTGAACATCAAGCCCGCGCAACTTTCCATCAAGTGCTTGAATGTCCAGCAAACGCATTTGCTCGGCCGGTGCTGCCTTGGCCATGTACGTCCTCCTGCTTCCTCGTGTGGTTGTTCCTGCTGTAAGCCTAGTTCCCGGGAGTGAGTATGAAATCCCAGGGATCCGTGTTGGTCTGGCTGACCACGAGTTCGGCCGCGAACCCCTGGTCGGCGAGCACATTGCCCAGCGCTTGGGCGGCCGCCGGCAGCCACAGCCATTCGCTGGCAAAGTGTGAGAGGTCAATGAGGTAGGGCTTGCCGTCAGTTCTTGTCTCCCTGGCTTCCGACGCCGGATGGTGGCGCAGGTCTGCCGTCACGAAAACGTCGGCATCCGTGGCGCGCACCGCGTCAAACAAGCTGTCGCCAGCACCGCCGCAGACCGCAACCTTGCGCACCAGCGCGTCTTTGTCTCCGGAAACGCGGACACCTCCGGCCACGGCGGGAAGCTGCAAGAACACCCGTGCGGCCAGGTCGCCGAGCTTTTCCGGCCCGGCCAGCAGACCCACCCGGCCGATGCCTTCCTCCACCAGTCCCAAGGGTGCGCGCACCAGCGGCTTGACGTCGCCCAGACCAATTGCGTCGGCCAAGACGTCAGAAACCCCGCCGACGGCGCTGTCGCCATTGGTGTGCACTGTCAGCAAGGCGCAGCCGCCTTCGATCAACCGGTGGACCGCCTTGCCCTTGCCCGAGATGGCGGCAACGGAATTCACGCCCTTTAACAAAAGCGGATGGTGGGTGATGAGCAGTTGCGCACCCCATTCGAGCGCTTCGTCAATGACGTCAAGGGTGGGATCCACGGCGAACATGATCCGCTCCACGTCGGCATCCGTGCGTCCAACCACCAGCCCCACCCGGTCCCAGGACTCGGCCAGCGATTCGGGCCAGAGCTCCTCCACTGCCACCAGGACATCCGCCAAGGTGGGGGCTTCCAACGCCACGACGGGCCTGGAAACATCCTCCAATCCCCCCGCAGCGGCATCTGCATCGACGTCGTCGCGGACCGCAGGCGTTCCGGCGCTGGCAGGGACGGGGGCGCCGGCAGGGACGGGGGCGCTGGCAGGAACGGCGGCGACGGCAGGAACGGCGGCTGCGGGGGTTTCCGACTGCCCGGCCGGGATGCCGGTGACGGGCTCGCCTGCGTCAGCGCCGGCGTCGTGCATGGGAAAAATGGGGTCCTTGCTCATGTTCCTACCTTACTTGCGGGCAGGCGCTGAGCGGGCCGCAACATG
>JBBSQT010000441.1:0-1629 GCA_038243775.1 Actinomycetales bacterium
ACGGCTGGCACGTGTTCCGCCTGGACGGTACCGCGCTGGATGCCTTTGGCGCCACCGTGTCGAGCGGGGCCGGTGTTCCGGCATGAGGTCCTCCGAGTCCTACACGATTCGCGGCGTGCGCATGCGCGACCACTGGTTCACAGCCCCCCTGGACCACGCCGCCCCGGACGGGCCCGCGATTGAGATCTTCGCCCGCGAGCTGGAGGACGCCCGCACCGAGGCCGGTTCCCTCCCGTGGCTGTTGTTCCTGCAGGGCGGTCCCGGCGGGCGCGGCAACCGGCCTGCCGGGCTGAGCGGCTGGCTGGCCGAGGCCGTGAAGCACTTCCGGGTGCTCATGCTGGACCAGCGCGGCACAGGATTGTCGACGCCGGCCAACCGCCAGACCCTGCCCCTGGTGGGAACGGTCGAAGAGCAGGCCGGCTACCTCTCCCACTTCCGTGCCGATGACATTGTGGCCGACGCCGAACTCATCCGCGCCGAGCTGGGGTCCGGGCCGTGGAGCCTGTTTGGCCAGAGCTATGGCGGCTTCTGTGCCCTGACGTATCTGTCCTTTGCACCCGAGGGTGTCAAGGAGGCGCTCATCACCGGCGGGCTGGGGCCGCTCACCGGCCCCGCCGACCAGGTTTACCAGGCCACTTTCGGACGGCTGCGCAGCCGCAACGACGAATACTTCGCCAAGTACCCGTCCGACCGCGCCCTCCTGACAAAACTCATGCGCCATGTTGTTGCCGTGTCCGAGTTCCTGCCCACCGGCGAACGGCTCACCCCCGAGCGTGTCCAGATGCTGGGAAATTTCCTGGGCGGCAACACACGTTTCGATGCGCTGCACTACCTGCTTGAGGACGCCTTTGTGCCCACGCCGCAGGGCGACCGGCTTTCCGACGCCTTCCTGGCCCAGGTTTCGGCCCAGGTCAGCCGCGCGGCCAACCCGCTCTACGCGCTCATGCACGAGTCCATTTATGTGCAGGGCGAGGCCAGCAATTGGGCCGCCGCCAGGGTGCTGCGCGAGCAGCCGGACTTCCATCCCGAGGCGGACGAACCCCTGCTGACAGGCGAGGCCGTGTACCCGTGGTACTTCGAGCAGGACCCGGCCCTGGCCCCGTTGCGCGAACTTGCCGGGGTGCTGGCAACCCGCACCGAGGGCTGGGGTGCACTCTATGACCTGGCGCAGCTGGCCCGGAACACCGTGCCGGTGGCTGCCGCCGTGTACCGCGACGACATTTATGTTGACAGGGAAATCTCGGTGGCAACCGCGGCGGCCGTCAACGGGCTGCAGGTCTGGGAGACGCCCGACTTCCACCACGACGGGATTGCCGACGACGGCGAGGGCATCTTCGCCCAACTGTTGGGCATGGTCCGCGGCTAGCCCACCGGCAGCCCCGCTAAGGCATCGCGGCGCCGCGGGCCTCCGTCCACAACGCATACCAGGCCTCCCGGGACATCTCGGCAGCGATGCGGGGCGCATCCGCGCAGGCGGCAATCCGGGCGGGGTTGGTGGTGCCGATGACCGGGGAGATGCGCGCGGGGTGGCGCATGAGCCAGCCCAGAACCACGGCTTCGGCAGCGGTGCCCCAACCCTGCGCGAGCGCCTGGACAAGGCCGGCCGTGGCGCGCTCTGCTGCAGCGCCT
>JBBSQT010000442.1:0-1625 GCA_038243775.1 Actinomycetales bacterium
CAGGCCCACCAGCACGCCGTCGGCGGGCGCGTACACCGTCTCGGATTCCCGTGCCACGGGCAGCGGCGCGTCGGGGTCCCCGCCCTGGGCCGTGATCATGCGCCGCCACACATCCATGGCCCGGCCGTCCTTGAGGGCCGCCGCCGGGTCGGCCCCGTGGATGCCTGCCGCGTCCAGCATTTCCCGGGCCAGGGTCACGGTCAGTTCGACGACGTCCTGCGGGCCGCCGCCGGCCAGCACCTCCACGGACTCCTGAACCTCGATGGCGTTTCCTGCCGTCAGGCCCAGGGGTGTGGACATGTCCGTCAGCAGCGCCACCGTGTTCACCCCTGCGTCCTTGCCCAAATCGACCATGGTCTGCGCCAGCTCCCGCGCCCGCTCCACGGTCTTCATGAACGCCCCGGAGCCCACCTTGACATCGAGCACGAGAGCGGCGGTGCCCTCGGCGATCTTCTTGCTCATGATGGAGGAGGCGATCAGCGGAATCGACTCCACCGTGCCGCTGATGTCACGCAGGGCGTACAGCTTCTTGTCCGCGGGGGCCAGGTTTCCGCCTGCTGCACAGATGACGGCGCCCACCTCGGAGAGTTGGCGCAGCAGCGCGTCGTGGCCGACGTCGGCGCGCCAGCCGGGAATGGCCTCGAGCTTGTCCAGCGTGCCGCCGGTGTGGCCCAATCCCCGCCCGGAGAGTTGTGGCACAGCTGCACCAAATACGGCGACGAGGGGTGCCAGGGGCAGGGTGATCTTGTCCCCCACCCCGCCGGTTGAATGCTTGTCCGTGGTGGGCATCGGCGCACCCGCACCGTTGCGCAGCCCGCTGAAGTCCAGGGTCTCCCCCGAGGCGATCATGGCGGCAGTCCACTGGGAGATCTCCTCCCTGTCCATCCCGTTGAGCAGGATGGCCATGTTCAGGGCAGCCATTTGCTCCTCGGCGATGTCCCCGCGCGTGTAGGCCGCAATGGTCCAGGCGATCTGTTCCGGACTGAGCCGGCCGCCGTCGCGCTTGGCAATGATGATCTCGACTGCGCTAAAGGATTCCCGGGAGTTCATGGCTGCCCTTTCACGGTAGTTGGAGCCTGGGTGGTGGAGGTTTTCAGATTGTCGGGCCCGAAGGCGTCGGGCAGAACCTGGTCCATGGTTTTGGGTCCCGACGAGGTCATGAGCAGGGTCGTGGCGGTGCTGAATTCAAAGAGCAGCTGCCGGCAGCGCCCGCACGGCATCAGGATTTCCCCGTTGCCGTCCACACAGTAGAAGTCCCTGATGAGCCCGCCGCCGCCCATCCGTGCGGCGCCGACCATGGTGCATTCGGCGCACAGGGTCAGCCCATAGCTGGCGTTCTCCACGTTGCAGCCCGAGACGATGCTGCCGTCCTCAAGCCGGGCCGCGGCCCCCACCGGATAGTGGGAGTACGGCACGTACGCCTTGGCGAGCGCCGCGGTGGCGGCCAGGCGCAGTGGTTCCCAATCGACGTCGGACATCCTTGTGCTCATGGTCTACTCCTTGATATACGGTTCACCGTCGGCGGCCGGGGCAAGTGCCTTGCCCACGAATCCGGAGACGGCCAGGATGGTCAGGGCGTACGGGAGCATGGCCAGGAACTGCCCGTCGATGGGGGTGCCGGCGAG
>JBBSQT010000443.1:0-1611 GCA_038243775.1 Actinomycetales bacterium
CGAGGCACTCAGTGCACTGCCCGGCATTGCGCAGGTGTTCCCCTTTGAAAACCGCGGGCAGGACATTGGCGTGACCCTGCACCACCCGCACGGGCAGATCTACGCCTACTCTTATGTGCCGCCGCGCAGCCAGGTCATGGCCACTGCGGCCCGCAGGTTCTACGACGCGCACAACGGTCAGGCAACCCTGCTGGGCGACATCGTGGCCAGCGAGTCCGCCTCCGGGGAGCGGATGGTAGCCCAGGGCAGGCACTTCAGCGCCTATGTGCCCTTCGCCGCACACATGCCGCTGGAAATCCACCTGACCCCGCACCGCCACGTCCCCGACTTTGCCGCCCTGACCGACGCCGAACGCGACGAGCTCGCCGTGATGTACCTGGACCTGCTGCGCACCGTGGACAACATCTACGCCACGCCCACCCCGTACATTGCCGCCTGGCACCAAGCCCCGCTGGATCCTTTCCTGCGCCCGGCCGGGCGCTTCCACCTGGAACTGACGTCCCCGCGCCGGGCCGCAGACAAACTGAAATTCCTGGCCGGTTCCGAGGCCGCCATGGGTGCCTTCATCAACGACACCACCCCCGAACAGACCGCCGCCATGCTGCGGGGCACCCCCACTACCGTGAAAGCAGGACAGGCGTGAGCGCCTCCATCGACACCGACTTTGTGCGGGCGGCCTTCGAGACCACCTTTGGAACAGCGCCCGACGGCGTGTGGGCGGCCCCCGGACGTGTCAACCTGATCGGTGAGCACACCGACTACAACGAAGGATTTGTGCTGCCGTTCGCGATTGACCGTGCCGCCGCCATCGCCATCCGCCGCCGCGATGACAGCACCGCCCGGCTGGTTTCCAGCGTTGGCGACCAGGGCGTGGTGACCGTGGACCTTTCCACCCTGTCCCACGACACCATGAAGGGCTGGACCGCCTACCCGCTGGGCGTGGTCTGGGTCATGGCGCAGATGGGAATCACCAGCGGCGGCTTTGACCTCTTCCTGCATTCCACCGTCCCTTCCGGCGCCGGCCTCTCCTCCTCCGCCGCCATCGAGTGCGCGGTGGCCACGGCCTTCAACGAGCTTTCCGCTGCCGGCCTCAGCCTGAATGAACTAATCCTGGTGGGCCAGCGGGCCGAGAACGAGGTGGTGGGCGCCCCGACCGGCATCCTGGACCAGTCGGCCTCGCTGCTCTCCACCGACGGGCACGCCGTTTTCCTGGACTGCCGCACCCAGGAGTCCAGGCTGGTGCCGCTGGACCTGGCCGCCGCCGGGCTGCTGGTCCTCGTTGTGGACACCAAGGTCACCCACGCCCACGCGACAGGCGGATACGCCGCCCGCCGAGCCTCCTGCGAGCTTGGCGCCCAGGTGCTCGGCGTGAAGTCCCTGCGCGACATTGCTGCCCCCGAACTGCCCGAGGCGGCGGGCCTGCTCGATGGGGAAACCTTCCGCCGGGTGCGCCACATTGTGAGCGAGAACCAGCGCGTGCTGGACACCGTTCGGATATTGGACGACGCCGGGCCGGGAGCCATTGGTGCCCTGCTCACCGCCAGCCATGCCTCCATGCGCGATGACTTTGAAATCTCCTGCCCCGAGCTGGACCTGGCCGTGGACACCGCC
>JBBSQT010000444.1:0-1610 GCA_038243775.1 Actinomycetales bacterium
GGGCCAGGTTGCCCAGCACCTCTGCGGTGACATCCCAGTCCATGCAGGCATCCGTGACGCTCTGCCCGTACGTGAGCTCTGCCTCCCCTGCGGCAACCTGGTCCACGTCCAGGCTCTGGGCACCTCCCACCAGAAAGCTTTCCAGCATGACTCCGGCGATGGTGTGCGCGGAGGCGTCGCCGGTTTCCAGCTGGGCGCCGATCTCCAGGGCCACCTCTGCCTGGCGGTGGTGGCTCTTGCCGGAGTTGGCATGGCTGGCGTCCACGATCAGGCGCGGATTCACCGCGGCGCCCTCCGCCTTTGCGGCAGCCTCGGCCACCTCGGCCGCACGGTAGTTGGGGCCCTTGCGCCCGCCGCGCAGGATCACATGGGTGTCCTGGTTTCCGGCGGTGCTCACGAGCGAGGCGCGGCCTTCACTGTCAATGCCCAGGAACGATTGTGCCGCACTGGCCGCATTGCAGGCGTCGAGCGCAACCTGCAGGTCGCCGTCGGTCCCGTTTTTGAAACCGATGGGCATGGACAGGCCCGAGCTGAGCTGGCGGTGGATCTGGCTTTCCGTGGTGCGGGCACCGATGGCACCCCAGGAGATCAGGTCAGCCGTGTACTGGGGACTGATCGGTTCAAGGAATTCGGTCCCGGTGGGCAGCCCCAGTTTGGCAACGTCCAGCAGGAATTCGCGCGCCATCCCCAGCCCCTTGGCAACGTCGTGGCTGCCGTCCAGGTTGGGATCGTTGATCAGGCCCTTCCAGCCCACCGTGGTGCGCGGCTTCTCGAAGTAGGCACGCATGACAATAAGCAGGTCTTCCTCATGGGCCTTTGCGGTTTCGGCCAGCCGGCGCGCGTATTCAAGCCCGGCCGCGGTGTCATGGATGGAGCAGGGGCCCGCCACCACCAGCAGCCTGTCATCGAGCCCGTTCATGATGGCCCGGACCTGGTCCCGGCCACGTTCGACGACGTTGCCGGCCAGCGCGTCCAGCGGCAGCTTTTCTGCCAGTTCGGCCGGTGACGGCAATGCGGTGAACTGGCTGACGCGCAGGTTGGCCGTGGCCTTTGCCCGGGTTCCTGCCTCCGGTCCCGCTGCTGCCGGGGTGGATTCGTTTGCTGCTGTGATGGTCATGGAATGATTCCTTGAATTATGTGGGCGGCCAGCGAGCCCCTTCTTCGGAGCCCGCCTGGAAATGGCGAAGGACAGAGAAAGATTCTCTGTCCTGGTTGGCTCTGAAGGTGATTGGATGCGTGTCAGTTAGACGCGGGCCCCTCCAGAGCCAACGAAAAATACGCATACCAACGGTTTGTCATGCCCACACCATACGCCGGAAATTATCCGGCCAGCAAATCGGGTGCGTAACGAAGGCGCCCCCGGCGCGCTGGAGGCCGGCGCAGCCGCTTGGGATGCGTCCGGGGCCGCCAGGGCGGGTCCGCTGGGGCCGGGACGCTGGGGCGCCCGTGCAGGGGCGCCGTGCGGGCCGGCCCTAATACAGTGGCGAAGCGCCGCTGGGACACTTCACCACTGGATGGGAGGGCGCCGGGCACCCTGGTTTCTACTTGATGCCGGTGGTGGCGATTCCCTTGACAAGGAAGCGCTGTCCGAACAGGAATATCAGGATCAA
>JBBSQT010000445.1:0-1595 GCA_038243775.1 Actinomycetales bacterium
TGCAGGAGCACCTCGCAGGTGAGCAACTTTACCGGTTTTTACCCCTCTGTACGAGTTGATGGCGCCGGTGACGGCATCGTGTCCCAAGGCGGCGGGATCATCCTGACAGAAATGGTGAAGACCTCCGGCCTGTCTGCTGGTTTGTCGGAGGCGCTCGAGCCTTGGCGCAAACCGTTCGCCCGGCACGACCCAGGCAAGATCCTCACGGACCTGGCCTTGTCCCTGGCCGCGGGCGGGGAGGCTGTGTCGGATGTGGACCGGCTCCGCAACCAGCCGGAAGTCTACGGGTTCGTCGCCTCCGACCCGACGATCAGCCGGCTCTTCAAGGTCCTGTCAACGGTCAAGCCGGCCAAGGTGTTGGCTGCAGTCAACCAGGCCCGCGCCGCGGCCCGGGCGCATGTGTGGGCGCACGCCGGTGAAGACTCGCCCCTGCATGGCGTCAGCGCGCAGAGCCCGCTGGTCATCGACATCGATGCGTCCCTGCTGAATTCCCATTCCGAGAAGGAGGAGGCCCGGCCGACGTGGAAGAAGGGCTTCGGCTTTCACCCGCTGTGTTCCTTCATTGACCACGGACTGTTGGGCACGGGCGAGCCGCTGGTGACGCTGTTGCGGCCCGGCAACGCCGGTTCGAACACCGCGGCCGACCACATCCAGGTCGTGAAGGACTCCCTCAAGCAGCTCCCGGAAGGGTACCGGGCCGGACGGAAAATCATGATCCGCACCGATTCCGCCGGCGGCACGCACGACTTCCTGAACTGGCTCACCGCCAAGGGGCGCAACTTCTCCTACTCAGTCGGGTTTCCCATCCACGGCGCCGTGGCAGACGTCCTGCCCTTGATCCCCAAGCAGGGGTGGACCAGAGCCTATGACAGCGACGGGTTCGAACGAGACGGCGCCTGGATTGCCGACATCACCGGGATGCTGGATTTGTCCGCCTGGCCGGCCGGGATGCGGGTCATTGTCCGCAAGGAAGTCCCGCACGACGGGGCGCAGTTGCGCATCACCGACATCGACGGGCACCGCTACACGGCCATCGCAACGAACCAAAAGAAGGGCCAGCTGGCCGTGCTGGAAGTCCGCCACCGGCTGCGGGCCCGGTGCGAGGACAGGATCCGCAATGCCAAGGACACCGGGTTCGCGAACCTGCCCTTCAAGTCCTTCACTGCCAATGAGCTTTGGTGTCATGTGGTCATGCTCGCCGCCGAGATCATGGCCTGGACCCAGATGGTCGCGTTCACCGGGACGAAAGTTAGGCGCTGGGAACCCAAGAAACTCCGCGCCAGGCTGTTCGAAATTGGGGGCAGGATCGCCAGCCATGCACGCCGAACCACCCTCCACCTGGCCTCCACGGCACCAGACGTGCAGCTCCTGCTCAAAGGGATGAAGCGCCTTGCGGGATTGAGCCCGCCATAGGCCCAACGCCAACCGTCCGAAACACAGCCAGAAACAGCGAACCAGCACCACCGTGACCGGCGTGGAACCCGTCACCGACACCCGCCATCGGGCCAGCGGGTGCATTGTCACACCCACCTGCCATAATCAGAACCGTCAGGCAGCCGGTAAGCCCTGATCCACAAAAATCCTCGAGTCATGAA
>JBBSQT010000446.1:0-1595 GCA_038243775.1 Actinomycetales bacterium
CATCGAAAACCTCGGACAACTCAGAGTCCGTGACCTTGATTTGGGACTGGTCAACGGAAGGCCCTTTCTTGGAGTTGCCAACGTGGGCTTTGACGGGATGGCCAACGAGTACGGCAACGCCGCACGCCTGAACCTTGGCCCATTCGTCTACCTCTACGGCGGACTCAAGGCTTTTTTCGAATGGAAAAACGTGACGTTCACGCTGACCGTGGACGGAGTGGAGACCGTCTTCCCCGGCTGGTTTGTCGCGGTGGGCAACGTCGGCCAATACGGTGGCGGCCTGCGAATCTGCCCGCAAGCCATGGTCGACGACGGGCGGCTGGACGTGGTGGCCCTGGGCCGAGCAAGCATCCTGGGTGTTGCGGCCACCTTTGTGCGCTCATACCGGGGCGCGCATCTGGTCCAACGCAACATCAGCCTCTGCCATGGAAAGACGGTGGTGATCAATGCCAGCAGGCCGTTGAACATCTACGCCGACGGCGAGCTGGTAGGCGCGCTGCCCGCCCAGCTGGGAATCGTGCCCCGGGCGCTCAGGGTCCTGGTCCCGGTGGACTCGCCCGTCTTCGACTGGACGCCCAACACCGGCAGACACAATCCCCTGAATGGTTGACCGCCTGCCCGCCGCATGGAATATTTATAGAACGGACGGTCGGTAATGATGCGGACCGTCCCGTGCGGAAGGCCGCGGCCGGTCCGCACACCCGGGTGAAGCGTGAAGGGTGTTGGCATGTCGGACAAGGTGCCGCAGGCGTTTCTGGTGGGCGGAGTCCGCACGCCAGTGTGCCGCTACGGAGGCGCGCTATCGCGCATGCGACCCGACGACCTGGCCGCACTCGTTGTCGGCGAACTCGTCACCCGCACCGGCATCGACCCGGCCGACGTGGATGAGGTCATCCTCGGCAACGCCAACGGGGCCGGCGAGGAAAACCGCAACGTGGCCCGCATGGCCTGGCTGCTGGCAGGTTTTCCCGACTCAGTTCCCGGCATCACCGTCAACCGGCTGTGCGCCTCCGGCATGAGCGCCATCGCCTTGGCCGGAAACATGGTAGCGGCCGGTGCCGCGGACCTTGTCGTGGCGGGCGGTGTCGAGTCGATGTCCCGGGCGCCGTGGGTCATGGCGAAACCGGAAAAGGCCTTTGCCAAGCCCGGCGCCAGCTTCGACACCTCCATTGGCTGGCGCTTCACCAACCCTTACTTCCTCTCCGGTGAGCTGTCCCGCAACGGAAAAATGACCTACTCCATGACCGAAACCGCCGAGGAAGTGGCCCGTCGCTTCAACACCAGCCGCGAGGACTGCGACGCCTTCGCCGTCCGCTCCCACGAACGCGCCCTGGCTGCCATCGCCGCCGGACGCTTCACGGACGAAATCGTGCCCGTCACGGTGAAAAGCCGCAGCACCAGCACCACCGTCATTGATGATGAGGGCCCGCGCCCCGGCACCACCGCCGACATCCTGGCCGGCCTGCGCCCCGTCGTCCCTGGCGGCAGTGTTGTCACTGCGGGCAATTCCTCCACCCTGAACGACGGCGCCTCCGCCCTCCTTGTCGCCTCCGAATCAGCCGTAAAACGGTACGGGCTGACCCCGCGCGCCCGCA
>JBBSQT010000447.1:0-1590 GCA_038243775.1 Actinomycetales bacterium
GCTCTCGCCAAGCGGCAACTGGTGCAGCGTCCAGCCAAAATGCCCCGAAGGTGGTGCCGCGTCGGAAAGTACGACGGCGGGAGGTCACCGTGGCTGCCCAGGTGACCACCCGCCGTCGTGCTTCAAACTTTGGGGCCGAATTTTTTTTAGAGGCCCTGCCAGGCGGGCTTGTTGGCGTAGGCGTTGCGATAGCTGGGCGCACCCGCCAGCTTCGAGGCGGCGGCCTCGTCAATGATGACGGTGGCGCGCGGGTGGAACTGCAGGATCGAGGCCGGGCACGCTGCGGACACGGGGCCCTCAACGAAGTCGCGTACGGCGTCAGCCTTGCCGGCGCCGAATGCCACGAGGAGCACGTGGCGGGCATCCATGATGGTGCCCAGGCCCTGGGTCACCACATGATGCGGCACCTGGTCAAGATGATCAAAAAAGCGGGCATTGTCCACGCGCGTCTGCTCGGCCAGGGTCTTGATGCGCGTGCGCGAGGCAAGCGAGGAACCGGGCTCGTTGAAGCCGATGTGGCCGTTGGTGCCAACGCCCAGGATCTGCAGGTCGATCCCGCCGGCGGCAGCAATGGCGTCCTCGTAGGACTGGCAGGCGCCCACAACGTCGTCGGTTGAGCCGTCAGGGCCGTGCACGTTCTCTCCGGCCACGTCCACGCGGTTCGTGAATTCGCGGCGGATGACCTCACGGTAGGACTCGTAGTGGCCGAGGGGCAGGCCCACATACTCGTCGAGGGCGAAGCCGCTTACGTCATTGAAGCTCAAGCCTTCGTCGGCGTGGCGGCGGGCCAGCTCGTCGTAGATCGGCAAGGGGGAGGAACCTGTGGCCAAACCGAGGACGGCGTTGGGCTTGTTGCGCACCAATGCCTCGATCAAGTCGGCGGCAAGCGCCCCAATTTCCTTGCTGCTGGGGAGGATGATGACCTCCATGAAACACGCTTCCTTTCACTGCCACCAGGGGAAGAGGCGGCTAACGGCTTGTGGCCCAAGACTTGTGGCTGGCGGGCTCAATGACAGCAGCGCCCCGCCAGCACGTACCGCATGCGGTGGCTGACAGGGCGCTGTTGCCTTGGGTCTGCTTTCATCTCCAACCTTATCCAGTCTCAGCGGTCCACAGAAACGGACTGCAGCAATTCCGGCCCGCGCCGCTCGTAGTGCGCTGCTCCCACGCGGATCCCGACGACGACGTAGACTGCCCCCAGCGCCAGGCCGGCGAAAAGGGCCAGCCAGGCGAAGCCCGGCTGGCCTGTGACGGCGCCGACGACGATCAGGACCGCCACGGGGGCAGCCAGGGCTCCCGCACCGGCAAAGCCCCCGAGCTGGACGAGCATTGTAGCGAAGTTGTTTCCCGGTTTGGACTTCAGGGGGTTCTCCCCGGGAAGCGGCACATACATGGTGAAGCGGGATGAGAGGACGCTGGCCAGTCCCAGCCCTGCACCCGTGGCCCCGGCCAGCAGCCCCACGGCCGGTGGGAAACCGGCCCAGTTGCCGGAGACGATCGCCCCTGCGATGGCGAACAGCAGCCCGAGCGGCAGGGCCAGTGCCGCTGCCGCCAGGACACGACCTGTCCTGTCCGCCTTGCCGGACACCC
>JBBSQT010000448.1:0-1587 GCA_038243775.1 Actinomycetales bacterium
GCGGGAGCGTGCCGTGGCTGTATTTCAGGTCAAAGCGGGACAACCCCAAGGACGTGGCCACGGTGCTGATCTTGTTGGCCACAGTCTCGGGTGAACCCACCATGAGGGCGCCTCGGGGGCCGGCGGTGGCGTCGAAGTCGGCACGGGTCAAGGGCGGCCAGCCGCGGTCCCGGCCTATGCGGTTGTGGCTGCCTGAGTAGTGGGGCCACAGCTCATCCATGGCCTGCTGGTCCGTTGCGGCAATGTGCCCGGGCGAGTGCACGCCGACGGGCTGCTCCGGCTGGCCGAATTCCTTCAGCGCCCGGTGGTACAGCTCGGTGAACGGCGCGAACTGCAGCGGCTCACCGCCAATGATGGCCAGCATGAGTGGCATGCCGTAGCGGGCAGCACGGACCACCGACTGCGGGCTGCCGCCCACGGCCACCCAGGTCTTGAGCGTGCCGGTTTCGGTGGGCGGGTACACCATTTGGCCGTGCAGGCCCGGGCGGGTGTTGCCGCTCCACGTCACAGGCCCCTGTTTGCGCAGTTCGTTGAAAAGTTCAAGTCTTTCCTCAAACAGTTCCTCGTAATTGGCCAGGTCAAAGCCGAACAGAGGGAACGACTCCGTGAAGGAGCCCCTGCCCAGGATGACCTCGGCGCGGCCCGAGGAGACGGCGTCGAGCGTGGAAAAACGCTGAAACACCCGGATGGGATCGTCGGAGCTGAGCACCGTCACGGCCGAGCCGAGGCGGATCTGCTGCGTCTGCCCGGCAATGGCGGAGAGCACCATGTCCGGGGCGGAGATGGAATAGTCGTCGCGGTGGTGCTCGCCGATGCCGAAGTAGTCCAGGCCAAGCTTGTCGGCCAGGACTGCCTGTTCGACGACGTCGCGAATCACCTGTGCGGCAGGCTTGTGCGCGCCGTCCGCACCGAGGGTGATGTCACCAAAGGTGTCAAGCCCAAGTTCAATGCGGGCGGGTTCATTGACGCCGGGTTCATTTTGCCTGGGCGGGGTGCGGGGTTCATTTTGCCGCGGTGCGGTGCGGGGAGTTGCCACGGGTTGCGTCCATTCTCAAATAAATATGCATGTGCATCTACTCGGCGGACGGGGCGGCGTGAATATGTATTCCCACGCCGCCCACCACTGCGCCCACGCCGCCCACCATGGCATTAGCTCGCCAGGAGGGCGCTCTTTCTCCGGTAGACGGCCAGGAATGTGGCGATGCGCCGGACAGCCTCTTCGATGTCGGTGGTGGAGGGCAGGATGACGAAACGGAAGTGGTCCGGGGCGGGCCAATGGAAGGCGCTGCCGTGGCTGACCAGGATCTTTTGGTCCTGCAGGAGGTCGATCACGAATTTTTCGTCGGATTCAATCGGGTACATCCCGGGGTCCAGCTTCACGAACAAGTACATGGCGCCGGCGGCGGGCACGCAGGAGACCCCGGGGAGGCCGTTGAGGAGGCGGGAGGCCAGGTCGCGCTGCTCGCGCAGGCGCCCGCCCGGCTTGATGAGGTCGTTGATGCTTTGGTATCCGCCCAGCGAGGTTTGAATTGCATGCTGGGCCGGCACGTTCGCGCACAGGCGCAGCGAGGCGAGCAGTTCCAGGGA
>JBBSQT010000449.1:0-1587 GCA_038243775.1 Actinomycetales bacterium
GATGCTCTTCGCCCCGGCACCACCAGTTAAGGACCCAACCATGAATCTACCCACCGCCTTTCGCCAGCGCTCACTGTTGTTGAGCCGCAGGGGGCTCCTGGTGGCGGCGGCTGGTTCCGCCGTCGCACTCCTTGCATCGTGCTCCGGCACGGGGACGGGCACGGGGACGGGCACGGGCACCTCATCATCCGCCACCGGCGCCGGCCCAACCAGCCCGGCGCCGAGCCAGGCAACTGTGCCGAGCCAGGCAACTGTGCCGGCAAAGACTGAACTGACGGCTGGATTCCCCAGCACGGTTTTGCCGCTGATGCCCGGGGCCAGCATCCAAGTCTCCAGTGTTGAGAAGGCACAGCCGGTGTCCATGGCTTCCCTGACGGCCACGGTGACGGCCACCTCTGCTGCCGTGTTGGACTTTTACACCAAGTCCCTTGCCGCTCAGGGTTTTGCCGCACAGCCGGGTGATTCCGTTGACGGGGTTCCCTTGAAAACGTTCCTCCGGGCCAATGGCCAGGAAATAGTGACCGTCTCGGTGCTGGTAACCCCTGCCACGGCAACCTTCACCTTGGGAGCCACGCTGCTTCCGGCATCGTTCAAATAGTTCGCAACTGCACCTTTGACTCCGCCTGACCCCACAGCAAGGACCCTTGAAAGCATGAACGCAACGCCTGCCCAGACCGGTGCCGCCCCCGCGCGGGAGCAGGCAGCCTACATTGCCGCCGTCGCAGGGCAATTGAACGACTTTCTGGCGCAGAAGCGCGAAGTGATGGCAGGGATCTCCCCTGCAGCGTTGGTTCTTGTGGATTCGATCAAGACTCTCGTCACGGGTGGCAAACGCATGCGCGCACTGCTGTGCTACTGGGGCTGGCGCGGCGCCGGGGGAACCGCAGATGCGCAGGAAATCATCCAGGCGGGCGCTGCGTTGGAGCTTTTCCAGGCCGCGGCCCTGATCCACGATGACATCATCGACAGGTCGGACACACGGCGTGGCGGACCCAGCGTGCACCGCCAATTCAGCACCCTCCACAGCAACAGCGGGTGGGCACTGGATGAGGAACGTTTTGGCCATGCCGCAGCAATCCTGACCGGTGACCTGTGCTTGTCGCTGAGTGAGGAAATGTTTGCGGGCATAGGAGCCGGTGCGGACAGCCGCGCCCGCGCCGTCTTCAACCTCATGCGCACCGAGGTCATGGCGGGGCAGTACCTGGATATTTTGGAAGAAGTGGCGGGACCGACCAAACCGCACGAAACCGCCGTTGCGCGCGCCGCCGCCATCATCCGCTATAAGAGCGCGAAGTATTCCTCCGAGCATCCGCTGGTGTTGGGCGGGGCACTGGCAGGAGCGGAGGATGACTTACTCACCGGCTACAGCGGGTTCGCCCTGCCGCTGGGCGAGGCGTTCCAGTTGCGCGACGATGTCCTGGGCGTTTTTGGGGACCCGGATCAGACCGGCAAGCCTGCCGGTGACGACCTGCGCGAAGGCAAGCGCACCGTCCTGGTGGGGTTGACGATTGAGGCCGCAGCGGCGGAAGACCGTGACTTTGTTGACCGCAATCTGGGCCGGCAGGATCTGAACAATGCTGAAATCGC
>JBBSQT010000450.1:0-1551 GCA_038243775.1 Actinomycetales bacterium
CCGGGAGCGCGGCGGCCGGGCGCTTCCGATGCCCACGGACCCGCTGTTGTAGTGGTTTGTCCGCGAGGCCTGGCCCTCACCTGCCACCGGTGCCGACCTGACCGAGGGCGTCCTGCGGTCGGGGAACCGTTGCTGATCTGCGCCGCATCGGACCAGCTCGTGGTGTTCGGCGACGGCATGGAAGGGGACCGTCTGAGAGTCTCGTGGGGGCAGGAAATCACGGTGGAACTGGGCACCAGGCCGCTGCGGTTGATGTAATGCCGCCCATCGACCCTGGACCCACGGCCGCGAAGGACCCGCTGCGAGCTTGCGAGCAGTGGGAGCGGCTGGGGAGCTAGGATCGGTGGTGTGAAAAATGTTCTGAGAGTTTCGGCAGTGTGCATCTACGATGTGGACGGACGGCTGCTGACGGTCCGCAAACAAGGAACCACCAAATTCATGCATCCCGGCGGCAAGCCGGAACCGGGCGAAAGTTCGGCGCAGGCCGGATCCCGGGAGTTGGCCGAAGAGGTGGGCCTGCACATTGCCGCCTCAGAGCTTGATCTCCTCGGCGTGTGGACCGGCACGGCCGCCAATGAATCCAACACTGACATTGAGGCCACCGTGTTCACGGCGCCTGGGCGTTGGGCCGTGGATTCCGTGGTGGCCGCAGCCGAGATCGCCGAGCTGCGCTGGATGGACGTCTCCGCCGCCTCGGACTTTGCGGACCTCGCCCGCTCCTGACCGACTACGTCCTCCCCCGTCTGCTGAAGTCATAACTCCACCGCGGGATCACGCGGAATTCCCTTGCCATGCCTTGTGTGGTTCATAAGACTGTGGTTGCGGGTGGAACCGGTAATCAGGAACGGTGGCCCGCCCAGATTCCCGACGAAAGGGCACCAACGCAATGAGCTCAATCTCCGAAGCTGCCAAGGAAATCGCAAGCCGCCTGGAGCCCATTTACAAAGATCTTCACCGCAACCCGGAACTTTCACTGGGCGAACACCGAACGGCCGGGATCGTGGCCGAGGCGCTGGGCTCCTTGGGCTTGGAGGTCATCAGCAGTGTGGGCGGAACCGGGGTGGTGGGCATCCTTCGGAATGGTGACGGTCCCGTCGTGATGTTGCGCGCAGACATGGATGCGCTGCCGGTTCTGGAGGACACTGGCCTGGACTACGCCAGCACGGCCCGCGGCACAGACCCGGATGGCAACGACGTCCCCGTCATGCATGCCTGCGGCCACGACATGCACGTCACCGCCCTGCTCGGTGCCGTTGAATTGCTCAAGCAGGGCTCCACGCGGTGGAAGGGCACGGTTGTGGCCGCGTTTCAGCCAGCCGAGGAAGTTGCCGTCGGGGCCCGTGCCATGGTCAGCGATGGCCTCTTTGATCGCGCGCCGAGGCCGTCCGTGGTGCTTGGCCAGCACGTTGCGCCCCTGCCGGCCGGCATGCTCGGCCTGCATTCCGGGGCTGCGTTTGCCGGAGCCGACCAGCTCACCATCACCATGCACGGGCGCGGCGGCCACGGTTCCCGCCCGGAAACCACCATTGACCCGGTGGTCATGGCGGCAGC
>JBBSQT010000451.1:0-1550 GCA_038243775.1 Actinomycetales bacterium
AGCGTGTTCGCCGACCGCCACATTGGCGCCCGCGAGCAGTCCCACGTCGCTTCCATGCTCAAGGCCATTGGCTATGACAGTGTCGACTCACTTGTTGACACGGCCGTCCCGGATTCCATCCGACAGGGCACCCCGCTGGCGCTGGCATCGGCGTTGAGTGAGGTTGACGTCCTGACCCAGCTGCGGGGGCTCGCAGCCAAGAACACCATGGCGGTGCAGATGATCGGCCAGGGCGATTACAACACCGTGACCCCGCCGGTGATCATGCGCAACATCCTCGAAGCTCCCGCCTGGTACACGGCCTACACGCCGTACCAGCCGGAAATCTCCCAGGGCCGGCTTGAAGCCCTCTTGAACTTCCAAACCATGGTCAGAGACCTGACGGGCCTGCCCGTCGCCAACGCATCCCTGCTCGATGAAGCAACGGCCGTGGCCGAGGCCGTCCTGCTCATGCGCCGCTCCAACAAGGCCAAGGGGGCAGGCGACGCCAAGACCGTCCTGGACTCGGACCTGCTGCCGCAGACCATTGCCATCGTGAAGGGCCGCGCGGAAGCGTTGGGTTTCGAGGTGGAAGTGGCTGATCTTTCCCTGGGCCTGCCGGAAGGCGCCATCAACGGCGTCGTCCTTCAGCAGCCCGGAGTCTCCGGCCGCGTCTTCAACCACGCACCGGTCATCGCCGCAGCCAAGGAGCAGGGCGCACTCGTCACCGTTGCCGCCGATCTGTTGGCACTGACGATGATCACCCCTCCCGGAGAGCAGGGCGCTGACATTGCTGTCGGAACCGCTCAGCGCTTCGGCGTTCCGCTGTTCTTCGGCGGCCCCCACGCCGCATACATGGCCGTCCGCTTGGGGCTGGAGCGGTCCCTGCCCGGCCGCATTGTTGGTGTCTCCACCGACAACACCGGCCTGACCGCGTACCGTCTGGCCCTTCAGACCCGCGAGCAGCACATCCGCCGCGAAAAGGCCACGTCCAACATTTGTACCGCGCAGGCACTGCTGGCGATTGTCGCCTCCATGTACGCCGTCTACCACGGCCCCACCGGACTGAAGGCCATTGCCGAAACCGTGCACGGCCACGCCCGCACCCTGGCAGCGGCGCTGCAGGGATCCGGCGTCGAACTGGTCAACAACTCCTTCTTCGACACCATCACGGTGCGTGTTCCGGGCCGCGCCAAGGCCCTCATCGCCCTGGCCGAGCGTGACGGCATCAACCTGCGTTCCATCGACGCCGACCACGTTGGTATCTCCGCGGATGAAACCACGACGGCGGATGTCGTCGCCCGCGTTGCCGCCGTGTTTGGTGCCGCACCGGCAGGAGACGGCACGGACCAGGGGGCCGGCTCAGACTTCGCCCTGCCGGCCGGGACCGTGCGCGTCTCGGACTTCCTGACCCACCCGGTCTTCAACACGCACCGTTCCGAGACCCAGATGCTGCGTTACATCCGCCGCCTCAGCGACCGCGACCTGGCGCTTGACCGCACCATGATCCCGCTGGGTTCCTGCACCATGAAGCTCAACGCCACGGCCGAGATGGAAGCCATGTCATGGCC
>JBBSQT010000452.1:0-1544 GCA_038243775.1 Actinomycetales bacterium
CCGAAAGCGCTCAGCAGAAGGACAATGGCCGGTTGCCGCAAAGTTTCCAGGTTGGGCGCCCATTGCGCATACGGGCCGGGCTGAAGTTTTGCCAACGCCGCAGATCCCAGCAGAATCAAGATCAACCCCACCGTGATCGGCCAGGCAAGGATGCGTGCGTGGGGCCGGCAGCGAATCTCGACCTGTTCGCCCTCCAAAAGCCACTTATGCATATTTCACCGTGCCATCGCCAGCAGTGCGACGCAGGTGGATCACGTCCCCGGCGCTCACGTGGTGAACCTTTCCGGCATCATCGCGCAGCTCCAAGCCTCCATCGGCCGCCAGCCCGACGGCGGTCCCGTGCAGCATGTCCCCGCCGGGCAGCTCCGCCCGCACTTCCCTGCCCAGCGTCCCCATATGTTGCCGGGTCAGTTCCAACAGGCTGGGCCCGCCCGTCAGCGATGCCTCGGCCTGGCCGCCAACCGCCACAAAATCCCTATAGCGTGCGGCAAACCTGTTCAAATAGGCAGCCAGAAGTGTATTGCGGTCCAAAGTGGTGGCGCCTTCAAGCAGCAAGGATGTGGCCCTGTCGGTGGGCAGTTGGTCCCGTTCCAGGGTGACATTGACGCCAACACCAATGACGACGCCGAACCCGACTTGGGCGGGCTGGCCCGCCGACGCTGTGGGGGCGGTGGTTGTTGCGGTTTTTCCGGTTGCTGCGGGTCCCGGGACAACCTGGGCAAGGATCCCTGCCACTTTTCGACCGTTGACAATGACGTCGTTGGGCCACTTCAACTCGGCGGGAACTTCAGCCACTGTGTGCAGGGTTTCACACAACGACACGCCGGCAAGGATGGACAGCCAACCGTAGCCCGTGGGCGCAAAGCCGGCCTCGCAGGGGTGCGCCGGCGGAAGCCCTACAGTGCCGCGCGCCACGCCGGCGGCGGTTCCGGATGTGGTACCGGACGTGGTTCCGGAGGTGGTTCCGGATGCTCCGGGAAATACCAAAATGCTGGAGATCATGGCTGCCCCTGGCGGCACCTCCCACGACCTCCCCAGACGCCCTTTTCCTGCCGGCTGCGCGTCAGCGATCAGCACACTGAGATCCGGCCAGAATTGTTGTGCGTCTGCAGCAGCGCCAGCCAAGTCCACATTTGTTGATCCGGCCGCCGCCACCACTTCCACCCGACCAAAGCAGCCCTGGGGATGCATTAACGCAGATTTGAGATAAACCGGGTCAAGGGCATGAGAAGTTGGAGAAGAGTCGCTTTCATGCGGTTCGTTCGTCGATGGTGCCTGACCAAAGTGGTCTGGTGAACTTGCTGCGCCGGTCATGCCTTCAATCCTATCGGGACTCGATGTGTACGAATTGGCCCCAGGGCTGGGAAGTTCCGCAATGATTCCTCCTGTGGTTCCGCAGTTTGGTTGCTGGTTTGTTCCTCCACAGGGGTGGCGGGGTGCGGGGTTTTCCCGATGGGGTGGTGTAGTTCGGTGCGTGTCAGTGCCAGCAACTAGAATATATGTATGGGAGAAACGGTGCAGGAGCCGAGGATTTCCGGCTCCAG
>JBBSQT010000453.1:0-1541 GCA_038243775.1 Actinomycetales bacterium
CCCAACCACAAGGAAACACTGAGCAGTTCGGCCTTCGGCGCCACGCCGATGACCCCGTCCGGACCCGCCCCCACGGTGGGTTTTTCCGTTGCGGTGGGGCTCGCTGTTGCCTTGGCGCTCGACGACGGCTTGTCGGCCTTGGGCGCGTGCCCCCGGCCGGCCAGCATGGTGGCCACGAGCGTTCCGTGCTCCGGCTCGGCACCGATTCCCTTGGTGCCATCGGCATTCCCGGAGCCGGAGATGTCAGTTCCGCCCGCCATGGCCCCCTTGAGGTCCGGATGGGATTTGTCGATGCCGCTGTCGATGACGGCAACCTTGACGCCCTCGCCTTGGGACACGTCCCAGGCCTGCTCAATGCCGGACTGGCTCAACCAATATTCCCGGTTGCGAATGTCATCGGCGGAGGCCGACGGCGCCGCAATGACGACAAGGGAGGCGGCGAGGGCAAGGGTCACCAACGCGGCAGCGCCTGAGCGCAGCCGTGGGACAAACTCCATGTGGGCTCGTTTCAGTGAGATGGCGGGATCAGCTCTTTGCGGCACCCAGGGCAATTCCGTCGAGAATATCGTGTTCGCTGGTGGTGGCCGAGTCCAGCCGCCCGCCGGTGAGGTGTTGCAGGCGCCGCAGCACAGTCCGCCAGATCAGCGCCCCGGAACCGATGACGTCCACTCGGCCGGGATGCATGAAGCCCAGCGCGGCCCGTTCTTCCCGCGTCATGTGCAGAAGCGATGTTGCTGCGGCGTCGATCGTTTCCAGAGGCACGACGGCGGCATGAATCGCCTCGCTCTGGTAGCTCGCCAACCCGAGGGCATGGGCGGTGATGGTGGTGATGGACCCTGCCACCCCCACAATTTTATCCACCGCTGCCAGGGGCAGCACGGCCAGGGCGTCGGCGAGTTTCTGCTCGATCGCAGCCTGGGCCTCCTGAATTTGTTCCTCTGTGGGCGGGTCGCTTCGCAGGTAGCGTTCGGTGAAACGAACACACCCCATGTTGGTGCTCAGCGCGGCGCTGACACCTGCGCCCGTGCCCAGCACGAACTCCGTGCTGCCACCGCCCAGATCCACCACCAGCACGTTTTGCCCATCGACGACCGGCAGGACGCTGACGGCTCCGGCAAAGGAGAGCGCCGCCTCCTCGTTGCCGCTGACCACTTCCGGGCTGATGCCCAGCCGGGCCTGGATGCCGGCAGCGAAAACGTCCCGGTTTCCGGCGTCGCGCGTGGCACTCGTGGCAACGAAGCGGATCCGCTCCACGTCCGCGTCACGGATCAAGGCCGCGTATTCATCCACTGCGGCAAAGGTCCGCTCCAGTGCGGCCTCCCCCAGCACTCCGGTGACGTCCACGCCTTCGCCCAGGCGGACCACACGCATCAGGCGCTGGACATCGACAAGGCGGGTTTCGCCGTCGTCCGTTGAATGGACATCGGCGATGAGCAGGCGGATGGAATTGGTTCCACAGTCGATGGCGGCAACGCGCATATGGCTTATTTCCCTTGCTGGTTCAGGTGTTTGACGTGGCGGCTGAGGTCCTTGTTCGGCAC
>JBBSQT010000454.1:0-1538 GCA_038243775.1 Actinomycetales bacterium
ATCATTGAACCAGTCGTGGACGCGTGGGCCAACAATGACGTGCCGCTCGAGGAGTATCCTGCCGGGTCCCACGGTCCAAAAGACTGGGAAACCTCTCGTGAAACCACACCCTTGTAGAGGAGGAACCCGGATTTCACGCGCGCCGATCACACAGGAAAGCCCAGCTTAAGACTTCCTCGTCGGACTCCAGGCCGACTGTGCGCCTCCCCGGCGGAACCACGCTGGGACGCGGTGATCGGAACTGTTACCAAGGACTCTGGCGTGAAATGTTCACTTCATCCGGTACTCATCGTGTGGGGGTTCTTGCGGAATTCTCGAATGGAAGAGACGCACTTGTTGCTCCGGCAAACCGGCCTTGAATCGAAACATTCCCAGAGGCAGTCCGACGGTTCGCGGATAAACTTGGGACAGGCGCGGTTCCGCCGCGACTGGCCGGCCTGCCGTTGGCTCGGTGCATCCCAGCGAAGGGATCGGGACCATGACCATTCGACTGCTGACAGCCGTGGCGGTAGTTGTCTCCGCCGCCATCCACCTCGAGCAGTGGATTGTGGTTTTTCAGCACACCGCCTATGTGGGCCCGGCCATGCTGGTCAACTTCGTCGGTGGTTTGGCCATCGCGGTGTTGTTGCTGCTGTGGCGCCATTGGATTCCGCTGGCACTTGCGGTCCTGTTTGGCGCCTCGACCCTCGGTGCGTTCCTGATCTCCGTCACCGTGGGGCTGTACGGCGTGCACGAGCACTGGACCGGCTGGATCATTTTCACCGCTGCCGCAGTGGAGATTGTGGCGATCATTCTGGGTGGTGCGGGGCTGTGGAATGAACGACGGCGGCACCCGGCGCAGCGCTGACCGCAGGTGCCGCCGTGCCCGGCACGCCCGAAACGCTGTAGGCCTCCAAGAATTTGTCACGGAAAGTGCTCATGAGCCACACAGGGGCTTCGGGCCCGGGCAGCATGCCCGGAACCCAGCCCCAGCCGGCGGTGTCGGCCAGAATCGACGTGTCCCGGGCAATGATCGAAATGGGCACGTCGTGGTCCGATCCTGGTCCAGAAACTGAGGCATTGGGCTGGTGGTCGCCCACCACAATCAACACCAGGCCCGGGTCTGGATGTTCAACCACAAAGGAAAAGATGGTGCCGAGGGTGTACTCGATGGACTTGCCATAGCGCGCAGCGGCCCCCGCATCAATGGACGTCGGCGAGCCGGGCCCCGCATTGCCGGGCCCCGCATTGCCGGCCCCCGCATCGCCGGGCCCCGCATCCCCGGGTGCCCGGCCCGCCGCGGAATTGAAGATGGTGCCCGCCCCCACCTCGTTCCACGGGACAAACCGGGGCAGGGGAGTCCACGGGGTGTGGCTGGAGACCAAGTCCAGCTCCGCCATGACGGGCCGGCGAGAGGTCGCAGAGCGCTCCAGCCGCTGAAACGCGGAGAGCACATACTGGTCGGGCATGCTGGCATAGCCGAACTTGGGGCCGCCGTACCCAACATTCCTGGAATCGTAAAGGGCGTCAAAGCCGTAAAACGCCTGCCCCTGCGGCCA
>JBBSQT010000455.1:0-1511 GCA_038243775.1 Actinomycetales bacterium
CGCCAACGCCGCCGCCGAAAATTTGTCCGAAGAAGCAGTCGACGCCCTGTCCCGGGCCAATTCCAGTGCCGTGGCACCGGGCCCGCACCGGCACGAGGCACTGCTCTCGGCACGTGCTGCAAACATCAAGCAGTCTGCCGTGCGTGACGTCTTTGAAATTTCCATGCAACCGGGCCTGGTGTCGCTGGCTGGCGGCAACCCGTACCTCCAATCCCTCCCGCTGGACCGCCTGGCCGCCACCGCCGCCACCATCATCGCCGAGCACGGCCTGGAGGCGCTGCAATACGGCGGCGGGCAGGGCACGCTGGAGCTGCGCACCCAGATCTGCGAAGTCATGGCGGCCGAGGGCATTCTCGACGCCGACCCCGAGAACGTTGTCATCACAGCCGGCTCCCAGTCCGCGCAGGACGTGGCGGCGAAGGTTTTTTGCGACCCGGGAGACGTGATCCTGCTCGAGGACCCCACGTACGTTGGTGCCTTGAACACGTTTGAGGCGTATGAGGTTGACGTCCAGCCGGTGGTGGGCGACGAGCACGGCATTGTCCCCTCTCTGCTGCGGGAACGCATCGCGGCACTGCAGGGCCAGGGCAAGCGCATCAAGCTGCTGTACACGATCCCCAATTTCAACAACCCGTCCGGGGTCATGCTGGCACCGGCGCGGCGGCAGGAAATTGTGGACATCTGCCGTGAGGCAAATATATTGGTGCTGGAAGACAATCCTTATGGATTGTTGAAGTTCGACGGCGTTCTGCCGGAGCCCCTGCGCGCGGCCAACCCCGACGACGTGCTGTATCTGGGCTCCTTCTCCAAGATATTCGCACCCGGCCTGCGCATTGGCTGGGCCCTGGTTCCCGCACACCTCAAGCAGCGGTACTACCTGGCCAGCGAAGCCGTAACCCTGTGCCCGCCCACCCTGAACCAGATGCTGGTCAGCGAATACCTGCACCATTACGACTGGCAGGGCCAGATCGCCACCTACCGGGCCATCTACGCGGAACGCTGCTCCGCACTGCTGAACGCCCTGTCGGACTTCATGCCGGAAGGCGTCTCATGGACCCGGCCCGAAGGCGGCTTCTTCGTGTGGCTGACGCTGCCGGAAGGAATCGACAGCTACCCGCTGCTGCGCAAGGGCATCGACGCCGGAGTGGTGTTTGTGCCGGGAGCCGCGTTCTCGGCCAATCAAGGCCCCAGCAACAAGCTGCGCCTGGCTTTTAGCGCTGTGCCGCCGGAAACCCTGCGGGAGGGTGTCAGGCGGCTGGCGCCGGTCCTTGCGGAGGCCATCAGCCGGAGCTGACCCGCTGGCCGGAGCTGACCCGCTGGCCGGCAGGCCAGGGTGGCGACCCCGCGTGCTTCATTCTCGGATGCATCGGTGATGGCCCCTTGAGCCCCATGGCGGGCATCAGGGCTGTGACTGTCCGGACCAGGTGTTCCCGGGCGTCCGGAATACCGTGCTCAGCGAATCCACAATTACGTCCACGTGAATGGCCGTCACGGCATCGGCGCAAGGAGCC